>JBDTUA010000001.1:0-89844 GCA_040007995.1 Gemmatimonadota bacterium
CGTCCTGCATCCACCAAAGAAGTCTCGCCGGCGCTACATGGCGGCGAGTTCCCCGCCGCAACGCTCGCAGTACCACTCGGTGGGGTAGTTCATCGTCCCGCACTCCTGGCACTTGAGCGTCTTCACCTGCTCCGTCGGCATGTCCTTGAGGAAGGACGGCATGCTTCCCGGCGTCAGGATCGACGAGGACGAGTTCCCTCCGAGCGGCTCGCGCGTCGACTGGATGCTGCTCGACAGCGGTGTCACCGGACGCCGTGGCGCGGTGAGTACCGGCGGCGGCAGTAGGTCGGCCCCGCCTTCCGACCGTGGCGCGGCGGTCGGACGACGATCGGAGAGTAGCGACTCCTCACGTGGCGTGTCGACAACCGAACGCAGGAAGGCGAGCTCCTCGGTGGGTGACGGCGCCGGCGGGAGCCGCGTGTCCATCGCCCTGCCATCGCCCCTATCCGGCCGGTCGCCCGACGAGGCCGCCAGCGAGTCGGCTTCCACATCGGCGATCGTCGGCTCCGAGTCGGAATCGTCGACGAGTCGCGAGGAATCGTCGTTCAACATGATGACGGGCTCGGGCTCGGGCGGGGGTGGAGGCGAGACCAGTGCTAGCACCTCGGTGATGCGCGACAGTTCGGAGTCGAGTCCGCCGCGCTCACTTCCGAGACGTTCGATCGCCTCGTCGCAGGAAGCCATCGAGTCCTTCGCCTGTTCCGGCTCGTACTCGCCGACGAGGGCGCGCAGCTCCAGCTCGAAGCGCTCGTCACGGCGGGTGTTTTCCTCTCCCTGCAGCGCCGCGATGCGCTCGCGCAGGGTCGTCGCCGAGTCCTCCAGGTCGCTGGCGCGACCCCGAAGCTGCTGCGTCACCCCATCGAGTCGCGAGAGGTAGTCGCTCCGCACGCGATCCACCACGTGCGACGGTGACTCGGCGCGCCGAGTCTCGAGCTGGTCCAGCCATCCCTCGTAGCGGCGTCGCTCTTCGAGCAGGCCGGACAGCGCGTCAATCGGATTCGTATCGTTGCTCGTCATGCGTCTCCCTCGTGAGCCCCACGCCTAGCGCGCGGGCGGAACCGGACATCCGGGATACCTCGATCCCGGCACGGGCGCGCTCGCGCGCCTGGACCAACGCTTCTACCTGTGCTGGCGTGAGAGTGTTCACTCGCCCCAGCAATCGAGCCGTGAGCAGGATGCGCGCACTGTGTTCGAGACTCTCCATGCGCTGGTGCGCCGCCGCGAGCGTGGGGCCGATCGTCGTGGCTCCATGGTTCGCCAGCAGGAAGGCGTCATGTTGCGCAACGAACGGTTCGAACGCATCGGCGAGTGCCGCCGTCCCCGGCGTGGCGTACGGCAGCAATGGTACCCACCCCACCTGAAAAATGAGCTCCGGCAGTACGCACTCGGCAAGCGACTCCCCCGCCACCGAGAACGCCGTGGCAGTTGGCGGATGCGCGTGCACGACCGCGTGTACGTCAGGACGACGCTGGTAGATGCGCAGGTGCATGAGAACCTCCGACGAGGCCCGCGTCTGTCCGCGTACCTGCCGGCCATCGAGGGTCATCTCGATGAGGTCGTCTGCCTTCACATCCACTTTGGCCATTCCCGCCGGTGTGACGAGCACGCGATCGGGGGCGATACGGACCGACACATTTCCATCGGGTCCGGCGATCAGCCCACGCTCGTACAATCGTCGACAGACCGTGACGATGTCCCGCTTGAGCGCGAACGTCCCGCGTGACGCCATCCCCCTCTCCCTAGCTCGTCAGCCGATAGACGATCTGGCCGCCCACTATGGTACAGGTCGCGCGTCCCTGAAGCGCCTTGCCGGCGTATGGCGAGTTTCGCCCCTTGGAGAGGAAGGTGGCCGGGTCCACCTGCCAGCGGACGGCCGGGTCGAATACGGTGATATCGGCCACACTCCCGCGCCGCAGCATACCGCCGGGCAGGTGGAAGATACGGGCGGGCGCGCACGACATGCGATCAATCAGCGACGCGTAGCTGATGATTCCGGGCACGACGAGGTTGGTCACAAGGACGGCCAGCGCGGTCTCCAGCCCGACGATTCCGTTCGGGGCGTCGGAAAACTCGCGTTCCTTCTCGTCGTAGTGGTGCGGCGCGTGGTCGGTGGCGACCAGGTCGATGGTCCCATCGCGCACGGCCTCCTGCAGCGCCTCGACATCCTCGGCGGTGCGCAGGGGGGGATTCATCTTGGCGTTGGTGTTGTAGCCCTCGACCGCGTCCTCCGTCAGGGACAAGTGATGCGGACACACTTCGGCGGTGACGCGGATATTGCGTTCCTTCCCCCACCGGATGAGCTCGACCGACCCCTTCGTCGACATGTGGCAGAGGTGCACGTGTCCTCCCGTGCGGCGGGCGAGGAGGATGTCGCGGATGACCATGATCTCCTCGGCCTCGTCGGGGATGCCCTTGAGTCCGAGTCGCGCCGACACGACGCCCTCGTTCATCGTACCGCCAGCCGCAAGGGTCGGCTCCTCGCAATGATCGGCAACGGGGATCTCGAACGTGCGGGCGTATTCCAGCGCCGTGCGCATCAGCTGCGCGCTGGCAACCGGCTTCCCGTCGTCACTCACGGCGACGGCCACCGCTCCGATCATCTCCCCGAACTCCGCCAGCGCCTCGCCGCGCTGCCCGACGGAGATCGCGCCGATGGGATACACGCGCGCCGCCGAAGCCCGCAGGGCCTGCCGGATGATGAAGCCCACGGCGGCCTGGTTGTCTGTCACCGGATCCGTGTTGGGCATCGCGCAGACGGCTGTGAAGCCGCCTGCCGCCGCGGCCCGCGCGCCGGTGGCGATCGTCTCGACGTCCTCGCGTCCGGGCTCGCGCAGGTGACAATGCACGTCGACGAAGCCGGGGGAGATCACCTGCCCGGTGCAGTCGATCTCCACCAGGTCGCCGTCGCGGCGCACGTCGCCTAACGGCGCCCCCACGTGCTCGATGATGCCATCGGTGACCAGGAGGTCGCCGACCACGTCGAGGTTCGAGGACGGGTCGACGATGTGACCACGGCGAAGCAGGATGTGGGGCTGGGGCACGAGAAGAGGCGGGGGACGGGGGACGGGGGACGGGAGCGCTATCTAACCCTTGGCAGCTTCTGCCAGGGCTGGATTTCCTCCGGCGAGCAGGTACAGCACGGCCATCCGCACGGCAACGCCGTTGGTGACCTGGTCGAGAATGACGCTATGCGGGCCGTCGGCGACGTCGGAGTCGATCTCCACGCCACGGTTCATCGGACCGGGGTGCATGATCAGCACGTCGCGCGGGGCGCGCTCGAGCTTTTCGCGTGTGACGCCGAAGACGCGGTTGTACTCGCGCAGCGACGGGATGTAGCCCCCCTGCATGCGCTCCAGCTGCAACCGCAGGATGTTGAGCGCGTCGGACCACTCGATCGCCTCCTCGATACGCCGGAAGACCGTCACGCCCATTTCCTCGACGGCGTTGGGGAGGAGCGACCGCGGGCCGCAGACCGCGACCTCCGCCCCCATCTTCCGCAGCCCCCACATGTTGGAGCGCGCGACCCGCGAGTGCAGCACGTCTCCGCAGATGCACACCCGAAGCCCGGCGAGGCGCTTGAAGTGATCGCGCAGCGTCAGGAGGTCGAGCAGCCCCTGCGTCGGATGCTCGTGCATGCCGTCGCCGGCGTTGATCACGTTCGACTCGATGCGCTGCGCGAGAAAGCGCGCTGCACCGGACGACGCGTGCCGGACCACCACCATGTCGATCTTCATCGCCTCGAGGTTCCGGGCGGTGTCGACCAGCGTCTCGCCCTTGGACACACTCGAGCCGGTCGAGGCGACGTTCACCGCATCCGCCGACAATCGCTTCTCCGCGAACTCGAACGAGAGGCGCGTGCGCGTCGACGCCTCGAAGAAGAGGTTCACGATCGTGGCGCCGCGCAGCGTCGGTACCTTCTTGATCGCCCGGAGCGAGATCTCCTTGAACGGTTCTGCGGTATCGAGCAGGAGCTGGATCTGCGCGGTCGTCAATTCCTCGAGGCCGAGCAGGTCCTTCCCCAGGTCGGCGCTACCGCTCACGCATCCTCCCGCGGGACGAGGACCACGGAGTCCTCGCCATCGAGATCGCCGACGAGTACGTCCACGCGAGAACCCGCCGGAACGTCCATCGTCTTGCCCACGATGTCGGCGTGGATCGGAAGCTCGCGACCGCCGCGATCGACCAGCACCGCGAGCGCGATGCGTGCCGGTCGGCCAAAGTCGGCCAGCTCGTCGAGCGCCGCGCGGATCGTGCGCCCGGTGTAGAGCACGTCGTCGACGATGACCACACGCTTCCGGTCGATCGCCCACGGGAGATGCGTCTTGCCGACGACCGGCCGTGGACCGACGGTCTGCAGGTCATCTCGATAGAGCGTGATGTCGAGCGCGCCGCGTTGCAGTCGTACCCCTTCCCGCTCGGCGATCATCTCGACGAGCCGATCCGCCAACTGCACACCGCGCCGCTGGATGCCGACGACAATCAGGTCGTCGGTCCCATCAAACAGCTCGACCACCTCGTCGGCCATGCGGCGCAATGTCCTCGCCACGGCCCGGGCGTCGAGCGCGATCGTACGCGTAGGTGCCATGAGCGGCCAATATGGGCCGTCTCATGACCAAAATGAAGCGTTTAGCCGACGGAAGGGGCGGTCTGCCGTTTGTGCTTCTTCTGCGCGTACAGCATCGCGTCGGCAGTCGCGAGCAGCTCGTCGACCGACGGCGGCGCATCGGGATCGAAGAGCGCGGCCCCGACAGTGAACGACAGGCGATACGGGTAGCCCTCGCGCTCGTTCCGCTCCCGGAGTTCCTGCCGCAGACGGTTGATGATGATCTCACTCCCGGTCTTGCCGGTGTCGGTCGCGAGGACGACGAACTCGTCGCCTCCCATCCGCGCGATGATGTCGGAGTCGCGAAAGGTGTGTTTCAGGATCTCGGAGGCCCGAATCAACGCCGCATCGCCCTCGTTATGCCCGAAGGTGTCGTTGATCTCCTTGAAGTCGTCCATGTCGACGAAGAGGAGGACCAACTCCCGATGCCCGCGGAGCGCCTGCTTGAGTTGCTGCTGCGCCAAGGCGAGGAATCCGCGGCGATTGTAGAGCCCCGTGAGTTCATCGACCAGCGACAGCGCGCGCAGCGCTTCTTCCTGACGCTTGCGCTCGGTGATGTCACGCGAGGTGATCGCCACGCCATCGTCAAGGGGCACCACCTGATGATGGATCCACGCCGCGTCATAGTCGCGCGACGTGACCTCGAACTCCTCCTCCAGCACGTGCGCCGTCTCGAGCACGCGACGGTACTTCTCGACGTAGCCGTTCGAGCGATTGGACGGAATCAGCTCGCACATTCGCTGCCCGAGCACGAGGTCGCGCGTCAGGCCGAGCAGCGATTCGGCCCGCGCATTCAGGTCAACAAACTCGAAGTCGAGCAGCTCGCCCACTCCGTCGCGCACTGCACGAAGGACGTAGAACGCGTCGAGGCTTCCATCGGCTGCTGCGCGAAAGCGCGCCTCGCTCTCCTGCAACGCGCGCTCCGACGCCAGCCGCACGCGGAAGTCGTTGCGAACCATCAGGAAGGCGAGCGGGGCCAGGAGGAGCACCAGGATGAGCCCCACCTGCAGAATCTGCTCGGCCCGATCGGCCCCTTCCCTCGCGGCGGCTGAGCGCGCGCGCAACTCGCGACCCATCCGCTCGCGCAACCGCGCCAATTCGCCCTGCAGCGAACGTCGATCGGCGGCGGCGGCGCGCGCGGACGCGTCTTCCTCAGGAGACGTGATGGGTGGCGCGCTCTTGCGCGCATCCGCACCGAGGGCTCCCAGCCGAGCATCGATGTGTGCGTGGAGCGCCGCCAGATCTGCGGTGAGGTCGGTTCGGGTGGAGGATCCGCTCGCGGTGAGTTGCAGCAGCTGAGCCTCACTCGCGCGAACTGAGCGTTGGATCTCGCCCAGTGCCACGCCCACGTGATCGTTCACCGTCTGTCCCTCCGCCTCGCCCGCTGGCTGGCCCGCTGGCTGGTCATCAGAGCGCCGGAACGACTCCGCGTCGGACATCGCGCTCGCGATGCCGTCGATGGCCGCGAGGACCGACTGGGAGTGCGAGACTTCGTCGTTGGTCCTGAGTAGCTCTCGCGTATTCCGATACGACACGACCGCGGTCGCGAGCAGGATCGCGAACGCCGCGGCAAAGGCGAGTGTGAGTTTTCGTCCGAACGACAGACGCATCGGGATAGCGAGCTGAAATGAGGCAGAAAAATCCGCCTAACAACAAACGCTCCAGCTCGGATCACGTCACCGACTCAGCGGGGATTGCGGCCCCCGACGAAAACCAAAGCGCAGGCTCCGACGGCTGGCGGCCAGCCCGGCTAGCCCGGCCAGCGAAGCTCCGGCCCGCGTCGCTCCGATCAAACGCCGGAGATCACTGTTCCGCGTCTTGCGACATCCTGTTCGATCGGACCCGCTCCACCTCGCGGACGCTCCCCATCGAGCGCATCGGGGAGATGTCGCCGACGATGCCGCTCCGAACGACGGCGCTGCGGACCGTCAGGATTTCGGGCTCGACGACTCGCGACTCGTCGTCGCGCGGCCGGCTTCGGTCGCGCGGCACTACGCGATTGAAGTCCAGTACCGTCACTTCGGCGTCCCGCGCCGCATCCGCCGCCAGCGGCTCCGGACGAAGCGCCATGGTGAGTTCTGCCTTCTCCGCGAACACACTGCGCACCGGGGTGACTCGACGCGGCTCTCGGAGCCGAGCCTCGCGGCGCAGCGCGACGACGAGGAGCGCGCCAGTGCGCAGGATCATCGCAAGCCCGGTATACGCGGCGACATCTGCCACGTTGAGCGCCAGTCCGTAGTGTTCGAGATCGACCTGAATAAAATCGACCACCCCGATGGGAGAGGTCACCAGGCTGGCCAGGTTGCCCAGCGCCCCACCGACGATGAGTCCGAGCGCGCGCGGCGCCAGGGGGTCGATCCGCGCGAGGTCGCGCGTCACGGGGATCATGAAGACGATCGCCGCGAGGGTGAGCGCAAAATTCAGCTGCCAGGTGTACACGCCCGCCGACCAGCCGAACGCGCCCTTGTCGTTGTGAACCACGGCGAAGTGCAGCCACGAGGCAAACCAGGTGGCATCGTTCGAGAGGAGCGCTTTCGCGGCCGCCTTGGTGACCAGGTCGCCGACCGTGACCAGGAGGGCGATGCGGGCGAGGGACGTCAGGTGTCGATGCTCAGTCACTGATCACGACTCCGGCTCGGCGGCGGTCAGGGCGATGAGGGGAGAGAACGGTCCACGCCGCTTCGCAGCGCCCCGGCCTGGGATGATGCTACGCCCCGGACGACGTGCACGCGCCCTCTCGGTCGTCGGATAGGGCAGGACGTGTGCCATTCGTCGTCGAGCAGCTGCGGCCCGGACCACCTTGATTGGCGCCGTCCATCCGCGGAAATCGTTGCAGATAGACGACAGCGCGTGGCGCGGACCAACCGTTGGGCCGAGCAGCGTGCGGCGCAAGCGGCAGGAGCTGCCTGCCCCGCGCGCCCGCCTAGCGCAGCGAGTCGAGCTTGGCCTGAAGGCGAGGGTTCGGGGGCATCCCCTTCATGAGCGCCTCGAGGATGACTCGCGCGGAGTCCTTCTGTCCGGCCGCTGCGAGGGCATCGACGCGAAGCGTTCCAACCGTCACGACCAGTCGCCGGTTGTCGGGGGCGGCATGAAACGCATCGAGCTTGGCCAAGGCGCCGGCCGGATCGCGGCGATCGCGCAGCGTCGACTCGATCTCCATCAGGAGGACGGTGGTGTCGTTCGGATAGCGGCGGGCAATGTCTGAAATCAGCACCGCGGCTTCTTCGCCCTGCCCGTTCTTCCGGTCGAGCATGGCCTGCTGGTACTGCCCGGCGAGGAGGAGGCGTCCCACGTCGGCCGGGTCGCCCGTCCGAATCCCGATGCCACCGGCGTACGAGTACACAAGCTCCCCGCCCTCCTCCGCCGTCTGATACAGGACGGAAAGTCCGAAGAGGCCGACCGCGAGGGATCCGAATCGAACGGCGCGTTGTGTGCTGCCGGACAAAGCGAGAGCGATCAGCTCCAACACCGATACTGCGAGAAAGATGTTCCGCGTTCGTTCGCCCAGTTCCTCATGCTCCTGCACGATAGGCCGCGCTCCCGGCACGCGCTCCACCGGACCGTGGGCATCGGTCCCCGACTGTACCGCAGCAACGGCAGCAATCGTCCCGATGAGGATGAGGGTCGTCGCCGCCGGTCCCGTCCATCGCAACTTGCCCGAGAGCGCCACCAGCCGAAACAAGATCCCAATGATCAGCAGTCCGATGACGAAGTGGACAACCTGCGGGTGGAACTCGGCGAGATTCGGCATGCGATCGAGGGAGAGAATGGACGCGAGGACGACACGGGAGCCGCCGCGGGGGCCTTCGGCGCTACGCACGATGCGTCGGCGAGCACTGCTACGCAATCTGCGAGTCGATGATGAACGTACCGCAAACGCGACCGGCCCCCCACCGAGGTGAGGGGCCGGTCGTCTTGAGGGCGTCAGCCCCCGCACGGACGGGGAGGGATTCGAACCCTCGGTACGCTTTCACGCACACACACTTTCCAGGCGTGCACCTTAAACCACTCGGTCACCCGTCCTCAACAGTCCCGCAACACTTCCGCGCTAGCGCCAGCTTCCGTGAGCGAAGCGCCCGGCAAGCGCCTCGAACGTGAGGCGTTTGACGTACCGGGTTCCGCAAGCGACAACGCGCCGGGAAAAGATGCCCCGGCGCGTTGCTGGACGGACAGGGTGGGATTCGAACCCACGGAACCGTTGCCGGTTCACCGGTTTTCGAGACCGGCTCCTTCAACCACTCGGACACCTGTCCAAGACAGACACGAACAATATCCAGAGTCAAAACGGGAGTCAACGCGCGCTCCCCTTCCGAGAGGCTCAACTTTGCTCCTTTCCCACGACCACGTGCCAGACACCAATCTCGTGGCGGACCACCGGGCTCACGCTCACGCGGTTGCGCCCACCGCGTTTCGCGTCGAGCAGGCGCTGATCCGCCGCCGCCGTCAGGGTGCGCGCGTCGTCGCCGTCCGACGCGGTGCTCGCTTCGCCCGCGGAAACGGTAAGACGGAGTTGCGCCCCACTGGGGCCCCACTGGGCAGCACGATCGTGTGCGAGGCGATGTCGAGCCGCCGCTGCTCCAGCTTGCCGAACGCTTCGGGGACGCGTGTATGCGGGAAGGCGATCGCGAATTCCTCGCCTCCCCACCGCGCAACGAGATCACGGCAACGCAGCCAACGGCGCAGCACGGAAGCCACGACTTGAAGCGCGGCGTCACCTGCGGCGTGGCCGTGTTCGTCGTTGACACTCTTGTAGTGGTCGATGTCGAGAAGCGCGACACAGAGTGGCTCGCCCGATCGCACCGCGCGCGCCAGTTCGTCCTGCAGGCGCTCCTCGAAGAACCCTCGGTTCATACCCTTGGTCAGGGCATCGTGCATCGACGGGATCCGCAGCTGCAACGCTTGGCGCACGGTCGCCGAGCAGCGCATGATGAAGGCGCCGAGAAAGATCATGCGGCCGACCCGATGTCCCCAGACGAACGCGCCGTGGCCCAGCACGTCCGCGGTGATCTGTACGGGCCACCGCGTCCAGGCGAGAACGGCAGGACCAGCGCGAGCAGCCCCGCCATAAGCGTCGCGCGCGCATCCCACCGCAGGCAGGTGGCACCAATCGTCAGGACGTACGCCACGAAGATCATGCGCGAGTTGGCCCCGGCGGACGGAAAGCGCTCGAGCACGAGCGCCAGCTGCGTCGCCGAGATGAGCGACACGTCGAACGCGCTGGTCAGCAGCGCCCGTCGACGACGCCCGTCACTGCGCCTCACGCGCTTGAGGATGAGTGCCGCAACCAGAAGTCACGAAAGCAGGGCGGCCAGCGCCGTGAGGATTGTCTGTATGCCGACCGCGTCGACGCCAACCATGCTGATCAGGGGCGCAATCGCACTGACCGCCATCAGCAGGACCCGCACGCGCGCCACCCGCAGTTTGTCCGCACTCCCTGCATCGATCAGCGCCACGTCGGACTCGGCGCGAAGGAATCCGCGCCACTCGCCGACGCGAGGGATCAGGTGCAAGGAGACGCTTGGAGGGTAGCGGGCATCGGGGGGGGCGGAAGTGAGGCGTCGTGCGCGCCCGACCCCGGCGTTGCGACCAACTCCTGCATTCGACGCCGCTCCCCCCGCGAGGTCAATCGTCGACGGTGGAGGAGTCGGGTACCGCGGACGCGCGCCCGCGGCGAGCGGTGAAGAAATCGCGCAGCAGGGCGGCCGATGCCTCCTGCTCGACACCGGCGCGCACCTCCGGACGATGGTTGAGGCGGGGATGCCGCAGCAGGTCTGCGACCGAGCCCGCCATCCCGGCCTTGTCATCCCACGCGCCGAAGACAACGCGATCCACGCGCGCGAGAACAATCGCTCCTGCGCACATCGCGCACGGCTCCATGGTGACAAACAGCGTGCAGCCACGCAACCGCGCGCGTCCTAACGTACGCGCCGCCTCGCGCAGCGCGACGAGCTCCGCGTGTGCGGTGGGATCATGCTCGCGCTCCGTCCGGTTCGCCCCCGACGCGATGATCTCCCCCTCGTGCACCACTACCGCCCCCACCGGCACTTCTCCCTCGACCGCAGCATCGCGGGCGAGGGCGAGTGCCGCCTCCATGAATCGCACGTCGTCGGCAGACGTCACGCGCTATTCGACCTTGGTGAACACGAGATCTCCAACCGAATCCACGTCGGCGCGAATCGCATCGCCCTCCGCGAACTTCCCCTGCAGGATGCTGAGGGCGAGCGGATTTTGCAGCAGGCGCTGTATGGCACGCTTCAACGGGCGGGCGCCAAACGCCGGATCGTAGCCTTCGTCGGCCAGCTTCTTCATCGCAGGCTCCGACAGCACGAGGGTGAGCTTCCGGTCGGCGAGCAGCACACGGAGCCGCGCCAGCTGCAACTCCACGATGCGGGCGATCTGCTCGCGTCCCAACGGACGGAAGACAATGATGTCATCCACCCGATTGAGAAACTCGGGTTTGAAGTGCTGACGCAGCGCCGCCGTCACCTGCGTCTCGACGAGGGCCCAGTCCGTCCCCACGTGCTCGAGAATGAAGGCCGAGCCGACGTTCGACGTCATGATGATGACGACGTTGCGAAAGTCGACGGTACGCCCCTGCGAATCGGTGAGCCGTCCGTCGTCGAGGATCTGCAGCAGGATGTTGAAGACGTCAGGATGCGCCTTCTCGATCTCGTCGAAGAGCACGACCTGGTACGGCCGACGGCGCACCGCCTCCGTCAGCTGCCCGCCTTCTTCGTACCCCACGTAGCCAGGCGGCGCGCCGATCAACCGGGCGACGGCGTGCTTCTCCATGTACTCGGACATGTCGATACGCACCATTGCCGAATCGTCGTCGAAGAGAAACTCGGCGAGTGCGCGCGCTGTCTCGGTCTTCCCCACGCCGGTCGGGCCGAGGAAGATAAAGGAGCCGATCGGGCGATTGGGATCCTGCAGCCCGGCACGGGAGCGTCGCACCGCATTCGCGACCGCTTCCACTGCCTCCCGCTGGCCCACGACGCGGTCCGCGAGTTCGTCCTCGAGCTTGGCGAGGCGTTCGCGCTCCCCCTCCATCATCCGCGTCACCGGGATTCCGGTCCAGCGCGACACGACCTCGGCGATGTCGTCCGCCGTGACCTCCTCCTTGAGGAACTTGCGTCCCCCCTCGCTGCGTGAGGCGAGACCGGCTTCGACTTCCGTGAGCTGCCGTTCGAGCTGCGGGATCGTTCCGTACTGGATCTCCGCGGCGCGTCCGAGGTCGCCGATGCGTGTCGCCTGCTCGGCTGCCGTCTTCGCCGCGTCGATCTCCTCCTTGATCTTGCCCACCGCGCCTAACGACTCCTTCTCGCGCTGCCACTGCGCCTTCATGCCGGCCGAGCGCTCGCGCTCCTCGGCCAGTTCGCGTTCCAGCGTCTGACGACGCTCGACCGCCGCGGGATCCGTCTCCTTCTGCAGCGCCTGCCGCTCGATCTCATATTGCACGATGCGACGCTCCACCGCGTCGATCTCCTGCGGCATCGAATCGATCTCGATGCGGAGGCGCGAGGCGGCTTCGTCGACCAGGTCGATCGCCTTGTCGGGAAGGAAACGGTCGCCGATGTAGCGATTCGAAAGGGTCGCCGCCGCCACGATCGCCCCGTCGGTGATGCGCACGCCGTGATGCACCTCGTACCGCTCCTTGAGGCCGCGAAGGATCGCGATCGAGCTCTCGACCGTCGGTTCGCCGACATAGACTGGCTGGAATCGGCGCTCAAGCGCCGGGTCCTTCTCCACGTTCTTGCGGTACTCGTCGAGCGTCGTTGCTCCCACCACGCGCAACTCCCCGCGTGCCAGCATCGGCTTCAGCATATTGCCGGCGTCCATCGACCCCTCGGCCTTTCCCGCGCCAACCAGAGTATGCATCTCGTCGATAAAGACGATGAACAGCCCCTCCGAGTCGACGATCTCCTTGAGCACAGCCTTGAGGCGCTCCTCGAACTCCCCGCGAAACTTCGCGCCGGCGATCAGCGCCCCCAGGTCGAGCGAGATCAGCCGCTTGTTCTTGAGTCCTTCGGGCACGTCGCCATTCACGATGCGTTGTGCCAACCCCTCGGCGATCGCGGTCTTGCCGACGCCCGGCTCGCCGATCAGGACCGGATTGTTCTTCGTCCGGCGGGAGAGCACCTGCATGACGCGACGGATTTCCTCGTCGCGACCGATTACGGGGTCGAGCTTTCCCTTGCGCGCCTGCTCGGTGAGGTCTCGGGTGAAGCGCTGGAGCGCCTGATACTTCTCCTCCGGCGTCTGGTCCGTCACGCGGTGCGTCCCACGCACGGCCTGCAGCGCCGCCAGCACCTCGCGGCGCGCGGCGCCGGCGGCCTGAAGCAATCCCTTGCTCTCGGTTCCCTTGACGTCGGTCAGGGCCAGCAGCAGGTGCTCGGTCGACACGAAGTCGTCACCAAGCGCGCGCGCCTCTTCCTCGGCGCGGTCGATGATCTGGTTCATTTCGCGCGATAGGGACGGCTGCGCCCCGGTCTGCTTGGGATACCGCCCCATCTCCCGCTCCACGGCGTCGCGCAGCGTCGGCAAGTTGACCCCGATCTTCTGGAGCACGGGGACGACAATGCCTTCGTCCTGACCGAGGAGCGCGAGCAACAGGTGGAGGTCATAGACGAGGGGATTGCCTGCGCGACGCGCAAGAGCAAGTGCCTCGTTCAGCGCCTCCGTGGACTTCATCGTCAGGCGATCGGGATTAATCATCGACGGGTGGGGTCGGTGTGAAATCAGGGTCAGTCGAATCCAACTCGCTCACCTCGTCAGAGGCAACTGCGATGCCGAACCGGAGTGGCCGAATTGGCGCTTCAGAAAGACGGCGCGAGCCGCCAACGTCAGTCCGCATGCCGACTTGGCGGCTGCAGCGCCGCTTGAGTCACGACCGTGCCGCCTGACGTCGTCAGGGGATAAGACGACACGCGCCGCGACTCCCGGGACGGCGCCGCGGCGCGCGCCGACTCACGTCTACTTCATCACGATCATCTTGCGAATAATCGCCTTTCCATCGACTTCGAGGCGGTACATGTAGACGCCGGAGGCGACTTCACGACCGTTGCCGAGGTACTTGCCGTCCCAGTACGCCGTGTACTGTCCACACGTGAGTAACACTCCTGCCAGCGGTTGCCCGCCCGCCACACTCGCCGAACCCCCTTGGAGCACGGGTGTCGCCACGAGCTGTGCGAGCACATTGTAGATCTTCAAAGAGACGCGGTATTGCCGTCCCAGATCACTGCAAGTCGGCGCCCCACCAATCGAAAACGGTATCGTCGTCTCCGGGTTGAAGGGGTTGGGATAGTTCTGCCCAAGGCTCGACCCCGATACCGGATCCTGACTCGATTGTTGCGTCGCCTGGGCTGCTGCCGAGCGAGTTACCAACGCGCAGAGAGCGAGCACCAGACCTCGTGCTGCCCATCGTAGCGTCATCTGCGAATCTCCAAGCTGACAAAAAAGGTGTGCGGGCGCTAACTCCTGATAGCTGTTTACGTTCCGACTCTTTGCGCGAACATAGGAATCGGGGAGTACTCTGTCAAGCAACGCCGCTCCGCCCTCACTCGCCCAGTACCCGACCCTCAAGCCGGCGTTCCGTGACACGCTGGCGGTCGCAATACTCGAGAAACGGAATCAGGAACTTCCGCGACGACCCGACGATCTGACGAAGCTCAGCAGGGCCGTAGACCTTTCCCGGCTCCATCTTCTGGTGCAGTCGCTCGACCAATTCACGCACGCTCTCGGCCGAGTAGAATCGATCGCTTTCCACGGGAACGACAAGTCGTTCCCTTTCGAGGATACGCAAGAGGGGAGTCGGATCGTTGCCCTCCCGTTCGCTCCGGAGTTCGGCAACGCTCGGCGGCTCGGCAGCGGCGGTGCGCAGCCGGCCAAGCAGCCAGTCCCGCTCACGCTGAACGAAGTCACTCATGACGGGGGTCCACCCTGGTCGGCGGAGTCCGCCGGCTCCCTGCTCCACGGATCCGTCCTTAAGCAATTGCCCGAGCGCCAGCACCCCGATCTTCTCCGCGACCGGGACGGCGGCGCGCACGGCGGAACGCGAGGCCCACTCCTCCAAGGGGTGCTCGAGATGAAATCGATCTACGGCCTCTCGGAGATGCTCCCGGACACGGGCGACCACGGCCGAGGCATAGATCGTCTCCTCGTCACGTTCGATTCCATGGAGGCGAGCCCGGAGGCTATCACAGGCGTCGCGCGGGAGACCGAGTCGGATGGGGAGTGTCGCAACGCTTACCCCTCGCTCTCCACCTTCTTCGAGCACGAGGCGCAGGCGGTCGTCGGCGTCGAGCGAGGGGAGCCACGGACGGGGACGGCACTGCAAAGGCGACGGATCAGCCACGATGCCCCCTCCGATCGTTGTAGGAGGAGAAGGCAACCGAAGCACGAAGCGGTCGCCCGCTCGGGCGACCAGCGGCGCGTCCAGGACGACGCGCGCGCCGCGGGTCTCTCCGGGAGCGAGCATCCCCCCGGCGACCACGATGCGGGCACCGACCTCCGACGTTCCCAGATGGAGCCGCACCCACTCGCGCGGTCGCAGCGGGCGGCCGGCGTCGTCGAGCAAGGCGACGTCGGCGCGGAAGACACGCGACGGGATCCAGGCCCCCTCCTCGACCAGCATTCCCCCGCGTGAGACGTCGTCGAGTTCCACGCCGGCCAGCGCGACGGCCGCGCGAGTTCCGGGGGTGAGGGCCCGGGAGGGCGTGCCGTGCGACTGTACTCCTCGCGCGCGCACTGCGCGATCGAGTGGGAAGAGACGCAACTGGGTCTGCAGGTCCACGGTACCGCTCCAGACCGTCCCGGTGACGACCGTTCCGGTACCCTTCACGGTAAACGCACGATCGATGGGCATGCGAAAGACGTCGCGCCCGGAGCGCTCGGGGAGCGTGAGCAGACGATCGCGGAGTGTCGCGCGCAGCGTGTCGATTCCCGCCCCAGACCGCGCGGAGGTTTCGACGATCGGCACGTCGCGCCACGGCGTCGTGGCGAGCAACGTGTCGATGTCCTCACGCACGAGCGCGACCCACTCGTCGTCGGCCGCGTCGCGCTTGGTGAGGGCGACCACGCCGCTTTGTACCCCGAGGAGGGTGAGGATCGACAGATGTTCGCGCGTCTGCGGCATGATCCCTTCGTCAGCCGCAATGACGAGGAGCGCGAGGTCGATGCCCGTGGCGCCGGCGAGCATCGTGCGAATAAAAGCCTCGTGCCCGGGGACGTCGACGAGACCGACCGTTCCGACGCCGTCGAGGATGAGCGGGGCGAAGCCGAGCTCGATCGTGATCCCGCGTCGCTTCTCCTCGGGGAGGCGATCGGTATCGACCCCCGTCAGAGCGCGCACGAGTGCCGTCTTGCCATGATCGATGTGGCCGGCCGTCCCGATGATCATCCGACGTCGGCCCCGACGATCCCCAGCCCGCGTTCCCAGTGCTCGAACGCACGCAGTGGGCGACCATCGTTCAGGTGCTGCTCGAGGAACTCTCGGAGAAGCCGCAGGTGCGCCCGCCGCATCGCCTTGTCCTCGACGGCGACTTCGTCACCGGCGATCCAGGCGCGCAGTGCGGCGCGGGCATCCGGAGGGAGCGCCCGTCCGCGTGGCAGGTGCGCGGCGCACGAGCGACAGGTGCACCCTCCCGCGACGTGGGCAAAGGTCGCGACCTCCTCATCGCCCAGGATCGACTCGCAGCTGCAACACCGGGTGAGGATGGGCGCGAACCCTAACGAGGCGACGAGGCGCCATGCGGCCGCCAACCCGACATCGCGCGCACGGCCACCGGAGGCGGCAGCGATGGCGTCGAAGGCGCCGGTCAGCGTGGCGAAGAGGTCGCCGGGCTCATCTCCGTCGGCGAAGCGCAGCGCCAGTTCGGCGAGAGCCGATGCCGCCGAAAAGCGCTCGAGGTCACGGGCCAGTGCATCGCGCGCGTTCGTCAGGTCGAAGTCATCGAGCTGCTGCAGCTCGCGGCCGGGACGCATCTGGATCTGCGCGACGCCGCTGGCAAAAAGATCGAGTCCGAGTCCGAAGCGCCTGGATGAGGACCGCGCCCCGCGCGCGATCACCGACTGAAGGCCGGTGTCGCGAGTGGCGAGGCGAATGATGCGGGAGCTCTCCAGGTAGTCGAACGCGTGGAGGACCACCGCGTCGGTCAGGAAGAGCGGCATGTTCCAAAGATAGTCGCGCGGTTAGTACCCCGTTCCCACCCGCATTCCCACGAGGATCACCCGCCCAGGGGCGTCGAAGTTGGCGATTTCCTGGTAGCGCGCGCCGAACGCGTTCTCTAGTCGCAGCGTCACCGCGGTCGCATGCCAGAAGTCATCGCCGCTCCCCAATACGTACTCGCCTCCCACGTCGACGCGCGCATATGCGTCGAGCTCGACCGGCGTCGCCGGGTAGCCGGAAAAGTCGCGGTCGTCTCGAACGCCGACGCGCGTGACGGCGAGGTCCAAGGTGGTGCGCGCCAGGCGCCGGATGCTCGCGCCTGCCGCGACAATGAGCGGCGGACGTCGCAGCAGCCTGGCACCCTGCACAAACGTATCGCCGTCTCCGGATTGGAAGCCGGCGTCGTCGACGCGCGTTCGTAGCATCGTGGCGTTGGTCCAAAGAGACATCCCCCGCATGGCGTCGGCCCGCGCCGACAACTCCAGCCCCCGCGCCGAGGCGGCCGCCACGTTGAAATAGTTCGGTGCGGTTGGGGAGATGTAGGTGTATTGCACGAGGTCGCGGAATCGCTGATCGAAGACCGTCGCAGCGACGTGCACCCGCCCGTCGAGCCACTCCTGTTCGAGCCCCGCTTCCCACGCGCGCGACCGCTCGGGCGTCAGCGCGGCGTTGCCCACCGAGAAGGCGGTGGAAAACGACTCCACGAAGGTCGGCGCCTTGAATGCGCTCCCCATAGCTCCGCGCAGTCGCGCGCCGCGCCACAGCGGCGACGAGAGACCGATGCGCGCCGTGCGAAAGGCACCATACACGTCGTTGTCATCATATCGACCGCCGACGGTGAACGAGAGCGGCCCCGCAGCTCCAACAAACTGCGCATAGGCGGCGCGCGTGATACGGGATGCGGCAAATCGATTGACCGACACGTCGTAGTTGGAGCTGTCGGCGCTGCGCTGGCTTTCAGCGCCATATTCCATGCCGAGGACAATGGACTGCCCCGCGCCTGGCTTGATCAGCACGCGCGCATCAGCTCCGCGCCGCCGCACGGTGCCGAGGGCACGATACGCATAGAAGCCGAGCGTGTCTGCCGCGCCATCGGACGGGTCGGAGGTTCGCCCGTTCAGCTCGAGCGCCGTGAGCGCGACGATTGCGTCCAGGTGCGACGTGATGGGACGCGACAGCTCGAGCGACGACGACAGCCGGCGCTCGCCACGACGGGCGTTGCGGTCGACCACGGCGCCCGCGCCATCGGTCGGATACTGGAATACGTTGTCGCTGTGCCGAAGGGCCACGACCGACCTCACCCCGGCGACCGTGGCGTTCCCGCGCAGCGACGCCACGTCGTTGCGATAGGCGTTGTTGAACGGCAGCATGCCGTCGCTCGCATGGTGTGCGAATGCAACGGACACAGCGCCCGCCTCCCCACGGGTCCCGAGGCTGGCGTCGGCGTCGCGGGCGTTGAACGTACCACCCCGAAGCGAGAGCCGCGCGTCGAGCGGCGACTTGGCGCGACGGGTGAACAGCTGGATCACACCGGTCACGGCATCGCTCCCGTAGAGCACGCTGGCCGGACCGCGTACGATCTCAATGCGGTCGAGATCGTCGGTAGTGATCGCACCGAGATCGAACGCGCCGCCGGGATCGTTCATCGGGACGCCGTCGAGAAGCACCCGCACGTAGTCGCTTTCACCACCACGAACGAACAGTGAGGCCTGCGCACCTACCGATCCCGAGCGAATAACGCTGATCCCGGGCACCACGCGCAACGCGTCGACGAGATGCGTCACACCAGCGGCGCGTAGCGTCGCGCCGTCGAGCACTGTCACGCTCGAGGCGGTGGCCGAGACGGGGCGGGCAAGGCGGTCCGCGGTCACCACGGTCGCGGAGAGTCGCGTCGTGTCGGCCGCCTGCGCTAAGACTGTCCTCGGGGAGACCAGCAGCCCGGCGCCGACGAGTGACGCGAGCCATCGCGCCCACGGAGACGGCGCTGCCCGCAGGGCCGGGCAACGGGGCAACACATGTTCGGCGCAGACGGACCGCCGCGGACGAGGAACGAGGAGCGACATGATATTCGTCATCGATGGGGGATCGGAGCGTGACGCTTGCGGAGGGGGACCAGGGTCGGGGCACCGACCGCTGGATCGCGCGACACCACGAGTGGCCACTCGTAGACGCGTTCGAGCGTTTCGCCGCGCATGACCTCCTCGGGGGGGCCGTCGGCGACGAGCATGCCGCGCGACAGGAGCACCACCCGGTCGGCGAAGCGCGCGACGAGGTTGAGTTGATGGCTGACTACGAGGACAGCGCGCCCCGCGCGTGCCAGCGCGGAGAGCAGTTCGAAACACGCCATCTCGTGGGCGATGTCGAGGAAGGTGGTCGGCTCGTCCAGCACGATGGTGCCGGTAGACTGTGCGAGCGCGCGCGCGATGCGCACGCGCTGCCACTCGCCGCCAGAGAGTGAGTCGGTGCGGCGTTCCGCCAGGGCGTGGACCGCCGCGTCGCGGAGCGCGCGTGTGACCGCCGCCTCGTCGTCGCCCGTCGGTGCACCCCACGCCGGCTGCCAGGGATGCCGACCTAACGAGACGTAGTCGCGCACCGCCATCGGGAAGGCCGGCTCCTCACGCTGCGTGACCACGGCGACGCGCTGTGCAAGCGTCCGGCGCGCCAGTGCGGACGCGGGATCGCCCCCGACCCGCACAACGCCCCCGGCGAGGGAGACCCTCCCCAACACGGCGCGCACGAGCGTGCTCTTGCCACTGCCGTTCGGCCCAACGACGGCAGTCAGCGTCCCTTGCGGCGCGAAGAACGAAACGTCGGTGAGCGCATCCTCGCTGCGTCCCGGATATCGCACGCGCACCCCCTCGAAGGCGATCATCGAATCTCCCGCAGGCGCCAGAGGAAGAACGGGACGCCCAGGAGGGCCGTCACCGCGCCTAACGGAAGCTCGGCGGGAGCGCGCACCGTGCGCGCCGCGAGGTCGGCCGCGACCACCAGGGCACCCCCTGCCAGGGCGGAGAGGACCATCGTCGGGCGTGCCCGCGACCCCGCCAGCGATCGGGCGAGGTGCGGCACCATCAGCCCGACGAAGCCGACCAATCCAGCGACGGCGACCGTGCTGGCCGCCAAGAGCGAGGCGAGCACGAAGAAGAGCCATCCCGCACGGGTGGCGTCGACACCTAACGAATCGGCCGCATCCGCGCCGAGGGCGAGCACGTCGAGCGCCCGCGCGCGGGAGAGGAGTGCCGCCCCCACCACCAGCAACGACACCGCGAGCAAGGTAACGTCGCGCCACCCCGCTGCAGCGACCGACCCCATCATCCACCAGAGCGCGTTACGCGTCACGTCGGGCGAGGCCGCCGCCATGACCACCATGATCGCGGCATTGGCGAAGGCGCCGATTACCACCCCGGCCATAAGAAGGATGCGCGTGTCGCCCGCCCCGCCCGACGCCTGTGCCAGCGCGAGAACCCCAGCGACGGCAAGCAGCGCCCCGCCGAATGCCGCGAGCGCGATCAGCGGAGGCGAGGAGATACCTGACGCGACGGCGAGCACCGCGCCGACCGCCGCGCCGCCCGAGACCCCCAGCAGGTACGGTTCGGCGAGGCCGTTGCGGAGCGTCCCCTGAAGCACCGTCCCGCTGACGCCGAGTGCCGCGCCGACCAGCATCGCCAAGACAACGCGCGGGAGGCGAATACCGCGTACGATGAGGCGGGCCGTCTCGTCGCGCCCGGAGCCGACGAGCGCACCCCACACGGAGCCGGGAGAGAGCGACGTAGCCCCAAGCATGAGCGCCATGATCGATGTCGCGAGGAGTACGACGAGCAGGATGAACCACGGTCGACGTCGCATCAGGGAATGACGGCGCCGGGGTGGAGGAGCGCGGCAAGCGAACGCGCCGCCTCGCCGAGCCGCATGGAGGGTCGCGCGACCAGCGTGGTGTCGTAGGCGAGAATGCGGCCGTCGCTCAAGGCGCGCAGCTTCGACCACCGGGGATCGGTCGCGAGGCGCGCCGCGTCGGACGGCCCCGCGAGGATCACTTCCGGATCGCGACGGACGAGGTCCTCGAACGACACCTGGGGTGACGGTTCCGTGCGGTCCGCATACACGTTGTGTCCTCCGGCGATCTCGACCAATTCCGACAGGAAGCTGCCGCCGCCGATCGCCATCAGGGGATTGTCCCAGACGTGGATGACGACCCGCGGACGTGTCACGTCCTGCATGGCGCGCCGCACCACGTCGAGCGACCGGTCCACGCTATCGACGGCAACGGTTGCCGCGTCCTCAAGCCCCGTCAGTCGACCGAGCACGCGCACACAGCGCTCGAAATCGGCGATGTGATCCACGCGCAATGCCACCACTTGCAGGCCCGCGGTCCGAAGGGCGTCCGCTGCCGCCCGGTTGTCTCCGCTCGCGTAGAGCACGACGAGGTCGGGATGCGCGGCCAGGATGCGTTCGACGCTGGGTCGGATCGCGTCGCCGACCTCGGGGACGGCACGGGCCGCGGCCGGCCATTGGTCCCATCGTGACCGTCCGATGACCCGATCCCCCGCGCCTAACGCGAACAGGATCTCGGTGGTCGTCGGGTTGACTGAGACGATCCGGTGGGCGGGCGTTGTCGCTACGATCAGTTGTCCGTAGTCATCGATCGCGTCGACGGCCGCGTCGGGACCACGGTCGGTGCCAGTGCAGCCCGCGAGCATCCCGGCCACGACCCACGCCCCCGCGAGCCGCACGACAGCGAGCCGTAGGACGGCGAGCCGCGAGAAGCGAAACCGCGTCCGAGCGAGCCCCGCGACCGCGGCTGACTGCCGCGCGCGCTCTCGCCCCTGACCGGACCGACCGATCCTAGATTGCCTGTGCATGAAAAACGCGGACATCCGCACTCGAGGTGGAGGGGAATGCCCGCGACCGCGCGCGCGTCGCTGCCGACGTCACGCACCCCACGAGCCCTCCCCCGAGGACTCAGTTGTGTGGCGCGGACGGTGGTCGTCTCCTGGCTCCGGGCCGTCCATTCGCCTTCCCGACCGAGGTCAGTGGCAAAATGAATGGACGTGTGTTCGCCCGTTACAGTGGCGGGGCCGCACCGGCATCAGACCGGTTTCCGTATCCGCCGTCCGCAAATCGATTGTAGGGCGAACCTATCGTGACGGGGTCCGCTGCGCAAGCGCGTCCACGAGCTCGCGCTTGAGGCGGGCGCGGTACGCGATCAGTTCGTCGCGCGACATGCAGTCGCTCCCATCTCCTGTCGCGACACGGTCCGCAATGGCTGCCCCGTCCTTGAGGGGGTGATCGGGCGTGAGACCAGGCGCGTCTGCCCGTGCGGGGTCTCGCGTCTCGGTGCGCGATGCGACCGCGGCACCATCACGAGCAAGCACCGCATCCACCGCCGCAACCTGCTTCGCTAGCCGAGTAACGGGATCGTCGACCGAAGACCCAACGGAGGTGAGCAGGCCCGCTCGTGGCGACTCCGTGGTTCGACCGTCGACGGGCTCGGCGAACGCGAGTAAGCGGGCGCCGCGCTCGTGCACGACGACGGTCGGCCGCGGTGATCGGCGCCGCGCCAGGACGAGGATCGCGCCTAACGTGATCACGGTCAGTACCAACGGTAGCAACCACGGCGGGACCGTCATTCCGCCGGTACCTGCCGCGCCGATGATGGTCACGACCGCGTTGTCGGTCGCGGACGCGCCGAGGAACCGGGTGAACGTCTTGCCGTCCACGGTGACCGCACCCTTGTTCACCAGGCCGGGGGAGGACGCCGACGCGCCCGGCTCTTCCAGCAACACTTCGAGGACCGGCACCGCGTGCTCGAGTGGCACCGCGAGTGGAAAGGCGCGAGCAGCAACTTCGTACGTGAGCACGACTTGGCGCAGGCCGGGCGACAGGGGCGCAAACAGCTCGGCACGCCCGTTGCGCACCTCCAGCGCCTTGTCCGAAACCTCCCCCTGCGATGTATGAACCTTGTCGACGCCCGCGGGGAGCAGCAGTGAGTACGTCGGTCGGTTGTCGGGACCTGGCACGCGTGTCAGGATCGTGTCGTTCTCGATCTCGAGCACGTCGATGACGCTGCGCACCCCCGCGGCATTGGGCGACGACACGACGACGTGGCGCCCTTGCAGCTGGACGCGCACGTCGGTCGACGTCGTGTCGTAGACGATGATCTGGGACGGACCAACCGACTGCCCCCCCGGCATGGGCGACGAGAAGTAGGCGATCCCGCCGTACCGCGCCGAGACAAGGTACATCGAGAGCGAGTCGGGAACGCTGACCCGAAAGTTGAACGCGCCACGTGCGTCGGTGAGCACGGAGTCCACCGCGCCCGCGTCGCGTGCATTCACCCGATGCAGCGTCACGAGTTCACGCGCGACCACGCGCGTCCCGTCGAGCGTTTCACGCGTGACGGTTCCCTGCACCAGGAGCGGAGACTGCGCCCCCGAGGTCGAGGTCGCGCACGCGATGGCGGCGAGCGCGCACATGGTCCCTCGCGCGACCGCATGCGCGCGCGCCCGATTCTGCATCACGTGTGTAGGGAAGGCGTCAGAGATTGAACTTGCCGAAGTCCTCCGGGCGCAGCCCGGAGAGATACTGCTTGAGTTGCTCCGCGGTCATGTCCTCGGTGCTCTGCACCGGCGGTTCCTCCGGAAGCACGGCCCCCTCACTCTCCTCCTCCTCCTCCTCCTGCTCGCTCGACGCTTCGCCCGGGATCGCGAGCAACGCCTCGTCGACAAAGATCGGAGCGGGCACGCGCAGAGCGATGGCGATGCTGTCGGAGGGACGCGCATCGATGCGATAGCTCTCCGTGTCGCGTGCGATGTGCATCTCTGCGAAGTACGTCCCTTTGCGCACCTTCGTGATCTGGACGCGGGAGAGCGTTCCGCCGAGGCCGAGGATCAGCGCCTTGCACAGATCGTGCGTGAGCGGTCGGTCCTTCTTGACGTGATTCATCTCGAGCAGGATCGACTCCGCTTCGGCCTGCCCGATCCAGATCGGAAGGACCCGCTCTCCGCCGGACTCGCGCAGGATGACCACGTATGTGTTGGTGCTCCCGTCCAATCCAAGCCGGGAAACGCTCACCTCCACCATCGCGCTCATTCGCCCTCCTCGAGATGTACGACCTATCGCACGGCTCGCTTCAGCTCCGCGACCTTGTCCAGGCGCTCCCAGCTGAACGTCGTCGCCGCGTGCTTCCCCCGCCCGACCTTCTCGGGTGTCCGTCCGAAGTGTCCATACGCCGAGGTCGGCGAATAGATCGGCTTGCGCAGGTTGAGCGCCTGGATGATGTCGCGCGGGGTCAGCTTGAATACCTCGCGAACCGCGAGAGTGATCCGCGCGTCAGACACCATCCCCGTCCCGAATGAATCGACCATGATCGAGACTGGCTCGGCCACGCCAATCGCGTAGGCCAACTGGACCTCGACCCGGCGGGCGAGCTTCGCCGCCACGATGTTCTTGGCGACCCATCGGGCCGCGTATGCCGCCGAGCGATCGACCTTCGACGGATCCTTCCCGCTGAACGCACCACCACCGTGACGCCCCATGCCGCCGTACGTGTCGACGATGATCTTGCGGCCCGTGAGTCCGGCATCTCCGTGCGGGCCACCGATAACGAAGCGACCGGTCGGATTGATGAACTTCCGCATGCGCTTGGCGCGCAGCTCTACCGGGATCACGGCCTCGATGATGTCCTTCGTGATCCCCGCGTGGATCTTCGTGTTGGAGGCCGAATCGGCGTGTTGAGTCGAAATCACCACCGTCTCCACCTCGACCGGGCGCCCGTCCTCGTACAGGACGGTGACCTGCGACTTGCCGTCGGGGCGGAGCCAGGGAAGTGTCCCATCGCGGCGTCGTTCGGCCAGCGCATGCGACAGCGCATGTGCCAGGGTGATCGGGAGCGGCATGAGCGTGTCGGTCTCGTCGCACGCGTAACCGAACATCATCCCCTGGTCGCCGGCGCCGCCAGTGTCCACACCCTGCGCAATGTCGCGTGACTGTCGGCCGATCGCATTGAGCACGCCACACGAGTCCGCGTCGAAGCCGATCCCTGCCTCGGTGTAACCAATGCGCTTGATGGTCTGGCGCACCACCTCTCGCAAGTCGACCCAGGCCGAGGTGGTGATCTCACCGAAGATCATCGCGAGTCCTGTTGACACCATCGTCTCGCACGCCACGCGCGACTGCGGATCGCTGCGCAACAGCTCGTCGAGGACCGCGTCCGAGATGGCATCGGCCACCTTGTCGGGGTGACCTTCGGTGACGGACTCGGAAGAGAACAGGTGACGTTCGGCCACGGATCGACTCAGTGATTCTGGCGGGAGGTCGCAACGTCACCGAGCGGCGACGATGGGGTGCACAGCGCGTAAACAACGATAACGACCCGAATTGGAGCACGGCAACAGATGGGCTCCCTCACATCGGCGCCGAGACGACCGGAACGCGCAACGGCGTCGACGAACGGTACGGCCGCATCATTCCGCGCCGCGCCCGCGGGAGCGCCGCTTCGCGATCGCCGGAGTCGCTCTCATGGCCTGGGGCCTCGGTCATACTGCAGTCCGCGCCAGGCTCCGATGGCTATGAAACGCTGTCGCGAATGAAGGCCGCATCCCCAAAGGCGGCGAGGAGGCGGTACTTGAGCTGTCGCTCCGCCTCCGCCGCCGTGCGTCCCTGCAGCGCGGCCGCGGCGGCCTCGGTGGCGAAGCCGATGCTCAGCCCCCGCACGAGGCGCTTGACCAGCGGGACCGCGCGCGGATTCACGCTGAGCGAGCGAACGCCGAGCCCGATCAGGGCGAACGCCATGAGGGGATGGGAGGCCATCTCGCCGCAGACCGAAACGTCGAGCCCGTGCGATGCCCCGACGTCGACGGTGCGCTTCACGAGACGAAGCACCGACGGATGCAACGGCGTGAAGCGCCCGGCCAGGTTCGCATTGCCGCGGTCCACCGCCAGCGTGTACTGCACCAAGTCGTTGGTACCGATGGAGAAGAAGGCCACGTCGTCGACGAAGGCATCGGCGCCGATAACGGCCGCCGGTGTCTCGACCATGATGCCGAGGGGGACGTCCCGCTTGAAGGGCACGCCCCGTCGTTCGAGCTCGTCGGCAGCCTCGCCGAGCAGCTTCCGCGCCGCCAGGACCTCGTCGAGACTGACGACGAGTGGAAGCATGATGCGCACGTCGCCGTGAAGCGCCACGCGCAGCAGCGCCCGCAACTGCACCTTGAAGATCTCCGGCTCATCGAGGCACATGCGTATCGCCCGCCAGCCGAGAAACGGGTTGGCCTCGACCGGAAAGCCCCCGACCGGGAGCTTGTCCCCCCCGACATCGAAGGTGCGGATGACAACCGGACGGCTGCCGAATGCGGTCACAACCCGCTTGTAGGCGCGGTACTGTTCGTCCTCGTCGGGCATGGCCGCACGTCCCACTACGAGGAACTCCGTCCGCATCAGTCCCACCCCTTCCGCGCCGCTGTGCGCGGCCTGCTCGGCTTCGTCCGGCAGGTCGACGTTGGCGCGAATCGTGATGCGCACACCGTCGGTGGTGATGGCATCCTGGTCGGCGGCGCGGATCAGTTCCGCCTCGGTCAGCGCTTCGGCGACCGCGCGGTTGCGGAATGTGTCGATCTCCGCGGCGCTCGGGTTGACGACGAGAATGCCGCTGGACCCGTCGAGCACGACGTACTCGTCGCCCCGTAGCCGCCCGACGGCATCGCGCAGTCCGACGACCGCCGGCAGGCCTAACGAGCGGGCGAGGATCGCGACGTGCGAGGTGCGAGTCCCGAGGTCGGTGGCGATGCCGGCGATGGCCTCGCGGTCGAGCTGGACCGTGAGGCTCGGGGTAAGGTCGTGCGTAACGAGGATCGCATTCGCCCCCTTCGGCACATCCACCGGGTCGTGATCGGGAAGGCCGAGCAGGACCGTCAGCACGCGGATGTGCACGTCGACGAGGTCGCCCACCCGCTCACGCATCATGGGAACGGCCGACCGGGCGAACGTCTGGCGCCACTCGAGCAGGACAAGATCGAAGGCCTTCTCGGCGCCGAGGTTCTGCCGGATGTAAGACTCCACGCGCCTGCTGAGCTCCATGTCGTCGAGGATCGAGACCTGCACCTCGAAGATCGCCGCTTCCTCCGGACCGGCATGACGCTCGGCTCGGTCGCGCACAGCGTGCAGGCGCTCCTTCGCCCGCGACAGCGCATCGCGCAAACGCTCGATCTCGCGCTCCACCTCCTCGTCGGCGATGATGCGATGCGGAACGTCCGGCACCTCCCAGCGCAGCAGGTGCACGGGCCCGAGCACGATACCGGGCGAGGCCGAGATCCCGACGATGGCGCGATCCATCGACGTCAGGTCTCGCCGAACTTGCCGGCGATCAGGCGCGTCAGCGCCTCGACCGCTTCACCGGCATCGGGGCCGTCGGCCCGCAGTTGCACCTGCGACCCGTACTCGGCGGCAAGCATCATCACCCCCATGATGCTCTTGCCGTTCACCTCCAGGTCCTCGCGCGCCAGCGTGATGTGGCTCTTGTACTTCCCCGCCGTCTTGACGATTTCGGCGGCGGGGCGCGCGTGAATCCCGTTCTTGTTGACGATCTCGACGGAGCGTTCGACCATCAGCGGAGCACCGAGTAAAGGGCAAAAAGCGCGAGCACGCCTAACGACCACTTCCACACCTCGACACGCCCGTGTAACCGCGTGAGGAGGACCCCGCCCACCGCCACCGCCACCAGCACCTCGACCTGCACCGACCGTTCCGTCCCGACGAGTCGCTGCACCACGAGCGGGAGCGCGACGCCGGCGACGAGCGTTCCCGCGCGGGCAAGCCAGACTGGCCCGTGCCGGAGCACGGGTGTGCCGAGGGCGTGCGCGACGTTGAGGCCGTCCCGCCATCCGACATTGATGCCCCAGATACGCAACGCGAGATGTCCGACGTTGTACGATATCAGGAAGGTGAGCACCGTGCCCAGCGCGCCTGCCCCGAGTGCGAATACCAGGAGCGCACTGAGCGCGCACAGCGGCAGCCACGCCGCCCAGACCAGCCGGTCCCCGACGCTCCCCAACGGGCCGCACATCGCCGTCCGAAAGCGCTCGATTTTCGCGGGATCAACACCATCGAGTTCGGCGCGCGCCAGGGCGCCGACGGCGACCGACGCCGTATACGGATGCGAGTTGAAGTACTGGCTCTGGCGCGCCAGCGCCTCACGATAGGGCTGCCCCCCGACCCCGCCGGGGAGCCGCCGTAGCGCCGGTTCTACACAGAAGCCGATTCCATTGCCGACGAGCGTCTCATAGTTCCAGGCTCCCTGAATGGCGAGCATCCGGAGCAGGATCGCCACGCGTGTCTGCAGGGGGAGCGTTGCCTCCGTCGCCGTCATCCCAGCACCCCCATCAGCGTGCCGCCGATCACCAGCCCGGCGAGCATGTACCACCGAGTGCCAGAGATCGCGTGGAAGACCTTGTGCGTGGCGCCGGCTGCAACGATTCCCGCCAGCGCCATCAGGATTCCCCGGGTGGGGACCTCGGGGGTGGACCAGCGCGGCAGCGCGAGTTGCACGAGCGGCACAAAGAGCAATAAACCGAGCGCCGTCATCAACGCGCCGCGCACCAGGTCGGCCGTCATCCCGTAGAGCTGCAGGCCGATCACCGTACTGCGCGAACCTCGCGCGACGGCCTCGTGTCGCGAACGCGCCCAGACCGCGTTAAGTCGTCGCAGCTGGACCATCGACCATCCGCCGACCCATGCCCACGACAGCGTCACGATGACGGCGAGCAGGAGCGCGCCGGCGCCTCGAACGCCGGGGAGGGCTACAAGCGCTCCGCCCACCACCGAGGATGATCCCCACTCAGGATATCGCGATGCACCGACCGGCAACGTCTCCAGCGCGAAGCACTCGAGCGTGGCGCCGAGAATGAGCCCCCGCTCGGGCGCACCCATGAGCGCCCCGGTCAATGTGGCGGCCACCAGCGGCCGAGAGAGCATGGCCTGCGGAAAGCTCACGACATCGAGCCCGAGCACGGCGCCGAGGACTGACAGCATCCCCGTTTCCACGGCATTCATCGATTCCCCTCGCCCCCAAGCACCTCATCCAGCGGGAGCGGGCGCGCTGCGGGGACGTCCTGCGCACTCACCGCAACGCCGACTTTCGCGAGCGCGCGCAACGACGCCTCTTCGGCAGGAGTGAGGAAGACGTAGCGCAGACGCTGTACGCGTCCGGGCTTGTGATGGATCCCGCCCAGATTGACCGCGCGAATCGTCCCGGTGCGCTCCACGAGTCGGGCCATGGTCTCGATGTCCCCGGTCAGCACGATCCCCGGTCGCGCGTCGGCCTGATAGGCAGCAAGTCGATTCGACGCGGAAGCCACCGATTCGAAGTAGACCTCC
This sequence comes from Gemmatimonadota bacterium, assembly GCA_040007995.1. Lineage (GTDB taxonomy): Bacteria > Gemmatimonadota > Gemmatimonadetes > Gemmatimonadales > Gemmatimonadaceae > SCN-70-22. The sequence goes on from JBDTUA010000001.1 coordinate 29,139, forward strand.
ATCTCCGGTGGGACGCCCATGCGGTAGAGCTCCTGCTCCCACTCACTGGAGGCCACCTCTTCATCCACCAGGACGATGAACTGCAAGTCGAGCGGCTGTCCCCATCCCACGACCACTTGTCCGTGGATCAGGCGATCGTCGATCCGATACATCTCAATGGCCACGGGACCCTCCTCCGCGCGCCGGGTTGGCGACAGCCAACCCGAGCGCCGCCCGCCCCTTCTCGACCGCAGCACCGGCGGCGGCCGCCGCATCCGCCGCGTCGGAAAAGACGAAGTCGAGGAGCGCAGCCAGGTTCACGCCCGTCACCACCACCAGGTCGGGACGTTCCCGTTGCAGCCGACGAGCAGCCATCGTGCAGCTGCCGGCGGGGAGATCGGTGAAGATTACGCCGGCGGACGCCCCGTCGACGGCTTCGCGCAGCGTGCGCTCGACGTCCTGCGCGCTGAGGGCACGATTGGACAGGCCGACAAAGACATCGTCGCGACCGGTAATCTGGGTCACCGCGGACAACAGTCCTGCGGCCAGGTCACCGTGCCCCGCGACGACCGCGCGCGCGCTACTCATCGTCCTGGATGAGGTATCGTCGCACTTCCGCCGCCTTCTGCTGCATGTGTCCCATCAGTCGCTGGTTGAAGATCTCGGCCGGATTCACGCCGGCATAGCGCAACAAGTGGTTCATCGCGATCACCTCCGCAATGACGGTGATGTTCTTGCCCGGATTCAGGTACACCGTGATGATCGGGAGCTCGACGCCGAGGATGGTCGTGAGTTCGCCCTCGAGCCCCGTTCGTTCGACAACCGCGTCTTCCGTCCACTCCATCAGCCGAACGACCACCTCGATGCGCTTCTGCTGCCGCACCGACCGGATTCCGAAGACCGCGGGCACGTCGATCAGCCCGACGCCGCGAATCTCCATGAAGTGCCGCTGCAGGTGGTGCCCGCTCCCGATGAGAATCTCGTTGCCGCGCCGGCGTGCGACGACGACATCGTCCGCCACGAGCCGATGGCCACGCTCGACCAGGTCGAGCACGCACTCCGACTTGCCGATGCCGCTGGCGCCCGTGAACAGTACTCCCACGCCGTACACGTCGGCCAGCGAGCCGTGCAAGGTGGCCGTCGGCGCGAACATGTCCTCGACGAGTGGCTTGGCCCGACGGTAGAACTCGTTGGTCTTGAGCGAGGATCGGAAGATGGGGACGCCGGCAGCCACTGCGACCTCGAGCATGGGCGGGACGAGGTCGAGCCCCTTGGTCACGAAGACGCACGGGACGGGGAAGGAGAAGAACAGCTCCAACTGCCGGGAGCGATCCGACGGCGCCAACGAGGCGAGGTAGGTCATCTCGGTTTCGCCGAACACCTGCGGCCGTTCATGCATGAAGCGGGCGACGAAGCCGGCGAGGGCAAGTCCCGGACTCGACAGGTCCGGATTGGCGACGTCACGGTCGAGACTCACCGTGTCGCCGAGCTGCTCCAGCTGCAGCGGCTCCTTGAGGCGCTCGAACAGTCGCCCGACGTTGACGGACCGGTTCACGTGCGCGAGAGTCGCGTTGCCTTCCCCTTCGGCGCTCGGCGCACACGCGCGACCTGCGACTCCAGGTGGGCAAGCGCGATCTTGAGCGCCGGACCGTAGTAGCGCGACGTTCCCTGGGCGATCAGGTCCCGGTGACCCGGTGCATTCACGCGGATCTCGACGCGACGCGTCGGTCCATCCTGCTCAAACCGCACGGTGGCATCCACGGCACGCTCGACCCGCTGCGCAACGCGCCTCAGGCCGCGTGTGGCCCGCTCCTGCATTCGCTCCGAGATGACCGCATGATGCGCGTGAAAGACGACGTCCACGGGCTTACCCTCCTGTCGACTGTAACACCCGAACGAGATGCTGCTCGGTCTCGAGCGCCGAGCGCTCCCAAGTGAACTGTTCGGCGAAACGACGCCCGGCCACCCCAAGTGCGGACACCAGCGTGGGGGTCGTGATGAGGCGAGACATCGCGACGCTGAGTGCGGCCACATCGCCGTGGGGAACGAGGTAGCCCGTCTGCCCGTCGCGCACCGACTCCCGGATCCCGGGAGAATTCGACGCGATGACTGGCGTGCCGCACGCCGCCGCCTCGAGATTCGTGATACCCCACCCCTCCTTGGGCGACGTAAACGTCATCGCCCACGCGCGTCGCATGAGCTCCACCTTCTCGCTCTCGCTGATGCGCCCAAGAAACCGCACCCGCGCGCCAAGGTCAAGCGACTGCGCGAGTTGCTCAAGGGAGGGGCGCGCGTCGCCGGCCCCGGCAATGTCCAGCCGCGCCGATGGGGCGTTCAGTTGAGCGAAGGCCCGAATGATCAGGTCGACGCGCTTGTAGCGCTTCAGGCGACCGACGTAGGCAAAGAGCGGCGCTTCAGCGCGCGCCTCACTCGCCGGCGTGTAGTGGGCTGTGTCGATGCCGCAATAGATCACGGTGATCCGTTCGCGCGCGACGCCACGTCGCACGAGATCATCGGCCGTGCTTTCGCTGATGACCTGGAACGGGACGTCGCGGTACACGACCGGAATCGGGCGTTCGGCGAGCCACACCATGGCGGCGAGCGGCGCCGAGAGTTCCTGGAATGCCGTGCCGCCGAAGAGGTGCGGGATCACCCCGATGACGGGGCGATCGCTCCAGCCAGGAGTGTACAGCGGGACCTTGTTGATGTCCTCCACGATCGCGTCGAACGGCTGCCGGGCGAACCGCTGGCGATACGCCCCGCGCGCGAGGAACGGGAAGGTGTACCGCGTCCCGACGCGCACGATGTGCAGGCCATCGAGCGTGGCGCCGGGCGCACACCCTTCCCAACCGCTGCACAGCAGCGTGACCTCGTGCCCGCGCGCGGCCAGGCGTCCAAAGATCTCGTGCAGGTGGATCTCGGCACCACCGGCCTGCGGATTTTCGCGGTCCTGCCAGTTCACGACCAGGAGCCGCAACTAGATCCTCCCCAGCTTCCTGGCGAGGGCGTCGAGCACGCCATTCACGAAGCGCGCGCTCTCCTCGCTGCCGAAACGCTCGGCCAGCAACACCGCCTCCTGGATGGCCACGCGCGGCGGCGTGGCGGCGCGTAACTCGCTTCCGTTCCACATCAGTTCGGCCGCGCCGAGACGGAGCACCGCGCGCTCGATCGCCCCCACGCGCTCCATTCGCCAGTTGGTCGTCAGCTCGGCGATCGACCCGTCGATCGTCGCGCCATGCAATTCGAGCATTCGGATGATCGGCGTGGCGAAGGCACGCTCCTCGGCCCCGAGGGCGAGGTCGTCCCAGAGACGCTGCGTCATCCCGACAATGCTGCCACGGTGCACCACGTCCCACGCGTACACTGCCTGCATCGCGCGCGCGCGCGCGCGGCGGCGCAGGCGCTGCTCAACCCTCGTCAGCCGCATCCAGTCGCCCGAAGAGATCGGCCATCTCGAGTGCCGCGAGTGCGGCATCCCATCCCTTGTTGCCGTGTGCGCCACCCGCGCGCGCCTCGGCCTGTTCCATGGTGTCGCAGGTCAGCACGCCGAAGGCGATGGGAATGTCGAGTTCCGCGCTTGCCTGCGACAACGACCGCGCGCACTCGCCGGCGACGAAATCGAAGTGCGGTGTGTCGCCACGAATCACTGCGCCTAACGCGATCAGGGCGTCGTAGCGGTCGCTGGCGAGGGCGCGGCGCGCCGCGAAGGGGAGCTCCCACGCCCCGGGCACCCACAACGTGTCGATGTCGTCGAAGGCGGCGCCGTGGCGCGTGAGGGCGTCGAGCGCCCCGTCGAGGAGCTTCTGGGTGATGGTCTCGTTGAAGCGGGCGACGACAATCGCGATGCGCCGTCCTGCCCCCGCCGCCGAGCCGCTGTATTCTGGCATCAGGTGTTGAGCAGGTGGCCCATCTTCGTGCGCTTGGTCTCGAGGTACGAGGCGTTCTCCTCGTTCGTCGGCGCGGCGATGCGTACCCGGTCGACGATCTCGAGTCCGTAGCCCTTGAGTCCGACCAGTTTCGTGGGATTGTTCGTCAGGATCCGAATGGACTTGAGCCCGAGGTCGAGCAGGATCTGCGCGCCGACCCCATAATTCCGCAGGTCGGACTTGAATCCAAGCTTCTCGTTGGCCTCGACCGTGTCGTGCCCCTGATCCTGCAGCTCGTACGCCCGGAGCTTGTTCACGAGGCCGATCCCGCGCCCCTCCTGATCCAGATACACGATCGCGCCCTTCCCTTCCTCGGCGATCATCTCCATCGCCTTGTGCAGCTGCCAGCCGCAATCGCAACGGCGCGAGTGGAAGACGTCACCGGTGAGGCACTTCGAGTGCATCCGCACCAGCACGTTCTGCCCATCGCCAATATCACCGTAGAGCAGGGCAACATGCTCGCGCTCGTCCACATCGTTCCGGTACCCGATGATGCGCCAGCCGTCGCCCCCGATGTCGTTGGGGAGACGAGCTTCCGCCGCGCGGTGCACCAGGCGCTCGTTGGCGAGGCGATGGGCTACGAGATCGGCAACGGTGATGAACGTGAGCGAGTGGACGTCGGCGAAGGCGGCGAGTTCGTCGCGCTTCATGGTGCGCCCGTCATCGTTGAGAATCTCGCAGATGACGCCCGCGGGCTGTACGCTGGCCAGCCGACAGAGATCGATGGCCGCCTCGGTATGTCCGACGCGCTGGAGTACCCCGCCGTGGCGCCCGCGCAGCGGATGCACGTGTCCCGGCGTCCGCACATCGGCGGCGCCCTTGCTCGGATCGGCGGCGACGCGAATCGTCGCCGCGCGGTCGGAGGCGGAGATTCCCGTCGTGACACCATACGAGGGGGCCGCATCGATCGTGACCGTGAAGGCGGTTTTCATCGACTCGGTGTTCTCCCGGACCTGCATGGGAAGGCCCAGCTGCGCCACCCGCTCCGGCGGAAGCGCCAGGCAGATCATCCCCTTCGCCTTGAGCATGAAGTTGACCATCTCCGGCGTAACGAGCTCCGCCGCGCAGACCAGGTCTCCCTCGTTCTCGCGATCTTCATCATCGGCGACGACGACGAACTTGCCGTTGCGAATGTCGTCAATTGCCTGGAGTACGGTGCCGAAAGCCATAGGGGAAACGTAACCCGTTGAGGGGCATGGACACAGCAGAGCATTCACCCTGCTGTACGCGCTGACGCCCGAGACGCGGACCGCCGATCGCGCGGTCAGGAGGACTTGTCGTCGGGGAGGTACGGCCCCACCAGCGATCGGACGTATTTCCCCACCACATCACCCTCGAGGTGGACCCGGTCCCCAGTTCCGAGATCGCCGAGCGTCGTGTGACGCAGGGTGAATTCGATGATCGACACCTGAAGAATGCGTCCAGGTGAAATCGCGTTCACGGTCAGGCTGACGCCATCGACGCAAATCGAGCCGTGGGGAACGAGCAGCGCTGCGATTTCGGGCGGGACGGCGATGTCGAGAATCCACGCATCGTCCCGGCGCGTGGCGCTGACCACCTCCCCCACGGCGTCGACGTGCCCCTGTACCAGGTGACCCCCTAGGCGATCGCCGAGTCGCATCGCGCGCTCCAGGTTCAGCCGGCGACCGACGTTCCAGCTCGCCACCGTCGTTCGGTCGAGCGTCGTGACCACGGCCGCGACGCCGAACCACCCCTCCCCAGACTCCCGCACCGTCAGGCACGCGCCCTGACAAGCGATGCTTTCCCCCAACACCAGGTCGTCGTACCGGCAGGCGACGCGGAATTCACGGCCGGCTTCGCCATCGCGGAGAGCGGTGATCGTCCCGACATCGTCGATGAGTCCGGTGAACATCAGCGTTCCAGTGGGGCGTCGTTGAGCGCGTACACCGTCATGAGATCGTCGCCAAACGTGTGACGAGAGATGATCCGCAAACGCCGAGCCTCGGCGGTGCGCTGCGGCGGCGCCAGTGGAAACGCATGCAAAGCGCCCTCGCCCAGCAGGACGGGCGCCGAGAAGACGATGAGTCGATCGACCAGCGCTTCGTGCAGCAGGGCCCCGGCAAGGCGCGCGCCCCCCTCGACAAGGATCGAACGGATCCCGCGCGTACGAAGCGAGCGTAGCGCCTCGCTCAGCGAGGATGCCGCGATGAGGTCGACGCCCATTTCATTGAGCGTGACTTCGTAGGCCGGGTCGGACGCATCGGCCATGACAAGAACCGGGGTCTCTCTCGCCGTCGCGGCCAGGACGCTGGTCACCGGAAGGCGCCCAGATCGGGAGAATACAACCCGTCGCGGGGAGATTCGCGGTGCCTTGGCATCGCGCACCGTCAGGGCCGGGTCGTCGGCCAGGACCGTCCCCATCCCGACGCCGACGGCGTCGCTCTGCGCCCGCCAGCGGTGCACCTCTGCACGCGCCCCCGGGCCCGAAAGCCATCCCGTTTTACGGGTGCGATCGGCCAGCGCCCCGTCGATCGAAATCGCCAGCTTGAGCGTCACCCACGGGCGATCAGAGGTCAACGCGTGGAAGAAGTCCGCGTTCAGGTCGCGCGCCTCCTGTTCACAGCGCCCGATTTCGACCGCTACGCCGTTTTCGCGCAGCCGACCGGCTCCACCTGCCGCCTCGGCGTTGGGGTCGGGCGTCGCGATCACCACCCGGGACACTCCGGCATCGATCAGTGCATCGGCGCATGGAGGGGTCTTGCCGTGATGCGCGCACGGTTCGAGCGTGAGGTAGGCGGTGCTGCCGCGGGCCCGCGTCCCGGCGCGGGAGAGCGCCATGACTTCCGCGTGCTCGCGTCCGTAGGTGGCGTGGTAGCCCTCGCCGACGATCCGTCCGTCACGCACGAGCACCGCGCCCACCATGGGGTTCGGCGAGACCTGCCCCCAACCACGCTCGGCCAGTGCGAGGGCGCGGCGCATGTAGCGCGCGTCGAGGTCCTCCGGTCCCACGCCGGCCGAGCGCGCGCGTCCCGCCATCCGCTACCAGGTCACGCGCAGGCCCAACGATGCGTAGTTCCTCGCATCGTCGGCCCGGTGTCCGGCAAAGGTGTTGTAGGTGGCGAGCGTTCCGCCGCTCGCCCGGCCTACTTCGGCGACCACGCGCAGCGCCGGCAGGTTGAGCGCCACGTTTCCGAACACGTTGTGGCGCGTCAGTTCCTGCCGGGCCGCGACCACACTCGACGTCACCGCCGGCACGACGCGATTGATCGTGACCTGGGCGTCCGCGCGCGTGTCGTAGCGATCCTGCCCGCCGCCGACGGCCAGGCCGAAGACCGAAAAGTTCTTCCCGGCGACAATGCGCCACGCGGTCGTGGACACGCGCACATCGCGCACGTTCAGTTCGTCGCCGGACACCCGTCCCTGCACGTCGACCGTCGGCAGGTCGCGTTGCAGCCAGGTTACCGAGATGCCGGGCGTCACAAAGGTCTCGGCGAGCAGCCCGAGGCGTCCGCCGAAGCCGAACTTGAGCGAACCGTCGGGGACGTCGAGCGTGAGGTCGCCCTCGTCTACCGACGGAATGTAAGCGACATTGACGAGCACATCGACACCAAGGGCGTAGCTGCCGGCGAATGGAATACCTCGGAAGATGCCGATTGCCGCATCCAGGACCGGGGCGGCAATCCACTGCTTCTTGACCGCGTAGTCGTTCGACACGGCGCCGGTCGTGGCGGGTGTGCGCTGATCCACCCGCGGCAGGGTTGACGCGAGCACGTTCGCCTTGAGTCCGAGCGAGAAGTGTCCAAGTCCGCGCAACGAAGAGTGTTCACCAAGGACGGCATTGCCGCCGGTGAGCGTCGCCCCGAGTTGCGGCGCCATGAATTGCAGGAGATCGATCGCCTTCTGACAGGCATCCTGCGTGATTCGCTCGTTCGTTGTTCCGGCGCGACATTGCGCATCGATCGCCCCGCCCTGCGCGCGACTCATACCGGGCGCCGCGAGGAGAGAGAGCACGCACGCCAGACGGGCGGCCCCCACGAGGCGGGGCCCGATGGGGCGAGGGCGAGCGAGTGCCGCTGCCGAGCCGTGCAAGGTGACTCTGCACGTGCTTCTATCTGTGTGGCCGTGGTCGCGCTGGTCCGTGACTTTCGTTTCCGTCATCTCCAACTCCTGCGCAGGGGAGGCGCCGCGCCTAACGGGGAACGAAGCGCACCTGCCCGGTCCCCGGGGCGACCCGGCCGAGCGTCCAGGCACGCACCCCCGCTGCCGACGCCGACGTCAGGATCGACGACGCGTCGGCCGGGTCGGCAACGACGACGATTCCTACCCCCATGTTGAAGGCACGATACATCTCCTGCCGATCTACCTGCCCCGCCGCCTCCAGCACACGGAAGACGTTCGGGATCTCCCACGTGGACGTGTCCACGAGGGCGTCCAGCGTCGCGGGCAGGGCCCGGTTGAGGTTGCCCGGGAGTCCGCCGCCGGTGATGTGCGCCAGTGCGTGTACGCGTCCGAGCATCGGACGGATCGCAGCGAGGTAAGAGCGGTGCACCCGCAGCAGGACGTCGGCCACGGAGGCCCCGTCTTCGCCGGGGAACGGGTCGCCGACCGAAAGCCGCATCCGCTCGCTGACGATGCGTCGCGCTAGCGAGTAGCCGTTCGTGTGCAACCCCGAACTCTCCAGGGCGAACAGGACGTCGCCGTCCGACACTCGGTCGGCGCCTAACGTCTCGCCCTCCTGCACTGTCCCGACGATGAAGCCGGCGAGGTCGTAGTCGGGCGGGGTGTACAGTCCGGGCATTTCCGCCGTCTCGCCGCCGATGAGGGCGCACTGGTTCTCGCGGCAGCCGGCTGCCACGCCGGCGACCACCGCCTCGACGACGGCCGGGACGAGGGCGCCGAACGCGACGTAATCGAGGAAGAAGAGCGGCGTCGCCCCCTGCGCCAGGATGTCGTTCACGCAGTGGTTCACCAGGCAGTGGCCGACCGTGTCGTGCCGATCCGCCTCGATCGCGACCTTGATCTTCGTCCCCACCCCGTCGGCGCTACCGACCAGGATCGGGCTCCCCGCGGTCGGCGCGCGGAACATCCCGCCGAACGAACCGAACTCTCCGATGCATCCCGCCGTCCTGGTCGACTCCACCAGCTTCCCGATGCGCGTCTTTGCGTCGTCGGCGGCTTCGATGTCGACGCCCGCACTGCGATAGCTGAGACCCGCTCCCTCGTCTCGTGGCGCACTCACGCGGGCAACTCCTCCTCGAAGGCGACCAGCCGCCGGAACTCCGCAAGCCGGGCGCGAATCGTTGCGTCGTCAATCTCCATCAGGCGATCGATGGAAAACTTCTCCACGGCGAACGATCCCATGGTCGAGCCGTACACAACGGCGCGGCGCATGTGCGCCTCATCGAGTTTGCCGGCGCGCGCCAGGTACCCCATGAACCCGCCGGCAAAGCTGTCGCCCGCGCCAGTGGGATCGAAGACGTCCTCGAGCGGATAGGCCGGGGCGAAGAAGACCGACGAGGCGGTGAACATGAAGGCGCCGTGCTCTCCCTTCTTGATGATGACGATCCGCGGGCCGCGGGCAATGATCCAGCGCGCCGCCTTCACCAGGTTCGACTCTTCCGTCAGCTGCCGCGCCTCGGAGTCGTTCAGGAGAATCGCATCGACGTGTCCCAACAGCTCGAGCACATCGCTCCGCCGGCTCTCGATCCAGAAGTTCATGGTGTCGCAGGCGACCAGTTTCGGGCGCTCCACTTGCCGAAGCACATCCAGTTGCAGACGCGGGTCGATGTTGGCGAGGAAGACAAAGGGGGCGCGGCGAAACTGCTCGGGGATCTTCGGGCGGAAATGCGAGAAGACGCCGAGGCGCGTCTCGAGCGTCTCGGCCGAGTTGAGGTCGTGCCGGTAGCGTCCCCGCCAGCGGAAGGACTCGCCTTCCCCATGCTCCACGCCGCTCAAGTCGACGCCGCGTGCGGCTAACGGTGCCAGCTTCTTCACCGGGAAGTCGCTCCCGACCACGCCAACCAGTTGCACCGAGGTCAGATGGCTTGCCGACGCCGAAAAGAAGGTCCCGGACCCTCCGAGCACCTCTTCTGCCTTGCCAAACGGTGTCTCGACGGAATCGAGGGCGACGGAACCTACGACGAGGACGGACATGGGAGGGCGGAAGACGAGAAGACGAGAAGACGAGAAGACGAGGAACGTGCAGGTGCAACGCGGGATGTCGTGCGCGAGGGACGCTTCGACGTGCGGCGCGGGGGACGCGCGCGCGCGGTTCGGTGGGGGGCGCCTACATCCGTTCGGGGGCGGAGATGCCGAGGATCCCCAGGCCGTTCGATATCACCAGGTGCGCGGCGCGCGCGAGTGCGAGACGGGCGGATAGAATCGGTTCCGGCTCTCCAAGTACGTGACACTTGTGATACCAGGTGTGCACGAGACGCGCGGTGTCGAGCAGGTACGACGCGACGAGATGCGGCGCGAGCGTCCGGGCCGCCGCCGCGACAAGCGCCGGATAGCCGAGCAGCGCCTTCACGAGCTCGCGCTCATCCGGCTCGGCCAGGGCGCTCCAGTCGACCCCGACGCCGGTAATGGCTGCGACGTCGATCTCTCCCACCCGAAAGATCCCGGAGACGCGCGCATGCGCCATCTGGATGTAGTACACCGGGTTTTCCTCACTCTGTGCGCGCGCCACGTCGACATCAAAGACGAGTTGCGAATCCGACTTCCGCATGAGGAGGAAGTAGCGCACCGCATCGCGCCCAACCTCGTCGACCAGGTCGCGCACCGTCACGTAACTCCCGGCACGCTTCGAGATCTTGACCTCCTCGCCGGCGCGCATGACGGTGACCATCTGGTGCAGCTCGTATTCGGGGTAGCCGGCGGGAATCCCTTCGCCTAACGCCTGGAGCCCGGCGCGCACGCGCGTGACGGTGCTGTGGTGGTCGGCCCCCTGTACGTCGATCGCGCGCGCGAAGCCGCGCCGCCACTTGGCGAGATGATACGCGACATCGGGAACGAAGTAGGTGTACGTCCCGTCCGACTTGCGCATCACCCGGTCCTTGTCGTCACCGTACTCGGTCGTGCGCAGCCAGAGCGCGCCGTCCTGCACGAACGTGTGCCCTTTCTCGACGAGCATCCGCACCGCTTCGTCGACCTTGCCGTCCGTGTACAGCGACGACTCGAGGTAGTACACGTCGAACTTGACGCCGAACGTCTGGAGATCCTTGTCCTGCTCGGCGCGCAAGGCAGCGACGGCGAACTGCCGGATCGCCTCGAGAGCGTCGCCCGCCGTGTCCTCGAGATTGGCGGCCACGTAGTCGCGCGCGATCTCGCGGATGTACTCGCCGTGGTAGCCCCCTTCAGGAATCTCCTCGTGCCCCGTGGACAGTTCGCGCACTCTCGCCTGCACGGAGCGCGCCAGGTTGGCGATCTGCACCCCGCCGTCGTTGTAGTAGAACTCACGCGTCACCTTCCAGCCCGATGAGGTCAGCAAGGTCGCGATAGCATCGCCGAGCGCGGCCTGTCGCCCGTGCCCGACGTGCAGGGGGCCGGTCGGGTTGGCCGAGACGAATTCGATGTTCACCACCCGCCCGTCGCCGTCGTGCGATCGGCCATACATCGGGCCGGCCGCGAGCAAGGGGACGAGTCCTTGCGCCTCCGCACCCGCCGCCAGGCGGAAGTTGATGAAGCCCGCACCGGCGACGTAGGCGTCCGACACCCCGGCGCGCGCCACATCGAGGTGAGAGACCAGTTCTTGCGCGATGTCCAGCGGCTTTCGCTTGAGGTGACGCGCGAGAACCATCGCGGCATTGCTCGCCCAATCACCAAACGACGGATCGCGTGGCCGTTCAAGCAACGGAAGGAAGTCGGTCGGGGCGCCGATCGCCGCCGCCGCCGCGCCGAGCGCATCCTTGAGCAACTGCTCCGGCGTCATTCCTTATTGCCCGACTTCTTGGGCGAGGACCTGCCAGCGGACGACGAGTCGCCAGACTTCGACGAGTCTCCAGACCGTCCCGAGTTACCCGAGTTACCCGAGTTACCCGAGCTGCCCGAGCTGCCCGAGCTGCCCGAGCTGCCGGAGCTGCCGGAGCCACCCGAGCCACCCGAGCTACCCGAGCTACCCGAGCTACCCGAGCTACCCGAGCTACCCGAGCTACCCGAGCTGCCGGAGCTGCCGGAGCTGCCGGAGCTGCCTGACCCGCCGGAGCCGCTCCCTCCGGCAGACCCGCCAGAACCCGACCCGCCTCCGGACTTTCCGCTCTCGCCTGAGCCGCCTGAACTCTCCGACGTACCACTCCCGCCGCCGGACTCTCCCGAGGACGACTTTCCTTCGCCCTTCGACGACGACTCGCCCCCTCCGCTCCCGCTGGCGGCCCGCGCGTCCTTCTTCCCGTCCTTCCCGTAGTCCGTGATGTAGAACCCTGATCCCTTGAAGATCAGCGCCGCACCACCGGAAATCATGCGAACGGCCATCCCTGAGCCGTCGGGAGCGGGGATCTCGGAAGGAACTTCGGAGATCTTGAAGATGCGCTCGATGATCGAGCCATCGGGACAGCGAAACTCGTAAGTCGGCATGCGTGGGTTCTGGTATGCAAGCGTTCCCGCTTCAAGAACTTAGCCGCGCGGTAGGCGACCCTCAACCGGCGTATCCCCGGACTATACCGGTCGGTAGCTGCTCCAGCACGACTGGAGCGTGTCGCTGATCTCGCCAACCGACGCGCGCGCCCGCACCGCCTCGAGAATGAGCGGCATCAGCGGCGGGAGCGAATCCGGGTCGGCCGTGTGCGCTGCGCGTGCGGCGTCCGACTCCGTTTGGGGATCCGGATCGACGTCGGCATACGATGTCGCCGCCTCCGCGAGTGCCTCCAGCGCGCGCGATACGCGTGTCGCGTCGCGCGAGGCTCGCACGCGTTCCACCCGTTCGACCTGCTCGCGTTCGAGCTGGGAAAAGTCGGGTGACGGAATGATCGGCGGATCCTCGTCATCTCCGTACCGATTGACGCCGACCACGACGATCTCCCCCGACTCGACGCGCAGCTGATGCGCATATGCACTGCGCGCGATCTCGTCCTGGAAGAAGCCGGCGGCGATCGCGCGCTCGGCCCCTCCAAGCGCGTCGACCTTCTCGAGTAGCGCCACCGCCTCCGCCTCGAGTGCGTCGGTGAGCGCCTCGACGAAGTACGAACCCGCCAGCGGATCGACCGTGCCGGCGATGCCCGACTCGAAGGCTACGATCTGCTGGGTGCGCAACGCCAGCGTTGCCGCCTCGGCGGTGGGGAGGGCGAGTGCCTCGTCGTATCCGTTCGTGTGCAGCGACTGCGTGCCGCCTAACGTGGCCGCGAGCGTCTGTACGGTCACGCGCACGACGTTATTGAGCGGTTGTTGCGCGGTCAGTGTCACCCCGCCGGTCTGGGTGTGAAACCGCAGGCGGCAGCTTGTATCACTCGCGCCGAAGCGATCACGCATGAGCCGCGCGTAGAGGCGTCGCGCGGCGCGGAACTTGGCCACTTCCTCGAACAGGTCGTTGTGCGCCGCAAAGAAGAAGGAGAGGCGCGGCGCAAAACTGTCGATCGCAAGTCCGGCAGCGATCGCACGCTGCACGTACTCGACCGTGTTGGCGAAGGTGAAAGCCAGTTCCTGCACCGCGGTCGCGCCGGCTTCCCGGATGTGGTACCCCGAGATCGAAATGGGATTCCAGTTGGGGACGGAAGTTGCGCAGTACCGGAAGATATCGGCGATCAGGCGCAACGACGGCCCGGGCGGGTAGATGTATGTCCCTCGGGCGATGTATTCCTTGAGCAAGTCGTTCTGGATCGTCCCGCTGACGCGGCTGGCGTCGATGCCGCGCTCTTCGGCCACGACGAGATACATGGCCAGGAGCGTCGCCGCGGTGGCGTTGATCGTCATCGACGTCGATATCTGGTCGAGCGGCAGGTCGCGCAGGAGGGCGTGCATGTCCTCCACGGTGTCGATGGCCACCCCGACGCGACCCACCTCGCCCAGCGCGCGCGGCGCATCGCTGTCGATCCCCATTTGCGTCGGCAGGTCGAAGGCCACCGACAAGCCGGTCTGTCCCGCGTCGAGCAGGTGCCGGAAGCGGGCATTGGTCTCAGTGGCAGTTCCGAAGCCGGCGTATTGTCGCATGGTCCAGGTGCGACCGCGATACATGTTCGGCTGCACGCCGCGCGTATAGGGAAAGTGTCCCGGTTCGCCTAACGACTCCTCATACGACCCGTGGACGTCGGCGGGGCGATAGACCGCCTGGAGCGGAATCCCCGAAGGGGTGTGGCGTTCATCGGAGGGCTTGGCCATGGCTCCAAGTTAGTCAACGGCGCGAAGCGACCGCAGCGGAGACGATCCCGGCGCGCCTCGCCCGCCGGGCACGCTGACGGCCGACAAACGCCGACGGGACGCGCCCAAGCGGCACGTCCCGTCGTCCAGCCTCCCGCGCGAGCGGCGAAACGACTCGCGCTATCCGACTGCCGCCAGCTGACGGGAGAGCATCTCGCGCGCGACCTCGATGTCGTCGCGGCTTCCGATGTACAGCGGCGTGCGCTGGTGCAACTCCGTGGGCTGCACATCCAGGATTTCGTGCGTTCCGTCGTACGCGGCCCCACCGGCTTCCTTCGCGATGAAGGCGAGCGGATTCGCCTCGTAGAGGAGGCGCAGCTTTCCCCTGATCGACTGGCGGTTGGCGGGATACGCGAAGATGCCGCCGCCGAGCAGGTTCCGGTGGAAGTCCGCGACGAGCGATCCCACGTAGCGAACGCTCATCGCCTTCTGCTGCCCGTCAAGCCCGCGATAGCGCCGCATGAGCGCCTTCACGTTCTCATCCCAGAATTGCTCGTACGAATCGTTCACCGAGAGATATCGCCCGCGCACGGGGATCCGGATGTCGGGGTGCGAGAGCAGGAACTCACCGATCGATGGATCGAGCGTGAAGCCGTGTACACCCTGTCCGGTGGTGTAGACCAGCATCGTGCTTGAACCGTAGATGATGTAGCCGGCCGCCACCTGGCGCCGACCCGGCTGGAGCATGTCCTCCATCTCTCCGTGCGCCCCGCGAGTAATCTTCCGCATCACCGAGAAGATCGTTCCAACCGGCACGTTCACGTCGATGTTCGACGACCCATCGAGCGGGTCGAAGAGCAATACGTAGTTCCCGCACTTGAACGGGTCGGGGATCGGGATGATGTCGGGCTCTTCTTCTGACGCCATCGCGCAGAGGCGCCCGGTATGGTCCATCGCCTTGATGATGGTTTCGTTGGCGAAGACGTCGAGCTTCTGCTGGATCTCACCCTGGACGTTTTCGGTGTCCATGGATCCCAGGATGTCGACCAGACCGGCGCGTCGCACCTTGCTGGCGATCATCTTGGCGGCGAGCGCGATGTCATACAGGATCGACGAGAGCGCCCCGGTGGCATCCGGAAAGAGGCGTTCCTGCTCGATGATGAACCGCTCGATGGTAACGACGGAGGTGGCGGTGTGCTTGACCACGTCTACGCGCCCTCGTTGAAAGAGTCTTCGGGTGGGATCCGCACGCGCTCGGCGGCAAAGCGTCGCGCGTCCACTTCGAAGCGATTGTGAAAGTAGCCGCGCCGCAGAGACTCCCAGACGTAGCGCAGCGGGAACGCTCGTACCGACTCAAACTGATGAACGTGTCGAAGCTCGTGCAAGAGTAATTCCGCGGTCGGCGCTGCGCTGGTGCCGAGCCAGACGGTGCGACCGTACGTGATCCCCGCCACCGACGATCGTCCCAGACACCAGCCGCCGAGGCGCGGCAGGAGGCCGCCGCGACGTAAGCGCATCTGCGCAAGTTCCGGAAAGTTGGCGAGAAGTGCCCGCGGATGTTCTTCGCGCACCCCTGCAATCGTTTTCAGCGCCCCTGCAAGCAGCATAGTCTCCGCAATTCATCGGCGAGGCACTCCCGCGGGGACCGAATCCCCTGCCCCGCCCGCTCGGCGGGTCCAGCGTTCGTCATTTGCCCGCACCTCGAGATCGTGCCCATCGGTGGAGACGACGATGGTCCCGTCGTCGTCGGTGCGCAACAGGTGCACACCTCGCTCGTCGAGCGCCTGCAACACTTCTCGAGAGGGATGATGATAGCTGTTGCCCGTACCAACCGAGACCAGCGCGACCCTCGGCCGCACGGCGTTGAGAAAGTCCGGAGTGGAACTGGTAGAGCTGCCATGGTGCCCGACCTTGAGAATGTCCGAGCGCAGCCCGTCACCGTATCGGGTGAGCAACCAGCGCTCTTCTCGCGCCTCCGCGTCCCCCATCAATAGCACACGGACAGCCCCATACGAAAGCTGCAGGACGACGCTCGCCTCGTTCGGATTGTCGAGTCCCGCCATCCACGCGGAGTCGGGCGCCAATACCCGAACCGCGACGTTGTCGAACGAGATACTGTCGCCAGCCGCAACATGTCGCCACGCCCGCCGGTGCGCGCGGACCGACTCCAATACTCCACGATAGACCGCGCTTCCCGAGACGTAGGCGCCATCCCACACGGTGTCCGGCGCCGCTCGGTCAATCAGTGTAGCAACGCCGCCGATGTGATCGAGGTGCGGGTGCGACATGGTCAGGTACACCACGTCTCCACCGAAGCGCCGCAGGTATGGCCACACGATGGAGGCCGCGGCGTCGCCTCCGCGCCACCCTCCGCCCGCGTCGACGAGCAGCCAGCGACCGCGCGGCGACCGGACGGCCACGGCGTCTCCCTGTCCCACGTCGAGCATGTGCAGCTCCAATCGACCCGGACCGGGTCGCAGGGACGGCCACCACGATGCCACCGCGAGCGCGCCTAACGACACGGTCGCCGGCCGGCGCCACCAGGTGGCGACAAGCGCCACCAGTCCTGCGGACGCTGCCACGCCGAGGAGCGCGGCAGTCGTGGCGTCCGGCTCGAAGCGCAGTACCGCCCAGGGGAGCGCCCCGCCGATGCGGGCAACGAGGTCGATCAGGGCGAGCGCCGCTCGCGCCCCCTCGGAGAGCACCCGCGATAGGGGTGCAATCGGAAGCGCCACGAGCGATGCGAAGAGGAGCGGCTGCGCGACCTCGAAGAGCGGTGCCGCAGCGACGTTCGTCAGGACGGCGGCGAGGCTGATGCGCCCGAACACCCACGCCACCAGCGGTGCCGTCGTGAGCGACGCCACTGTTGTTGCCACCATGGATCCCAGCACCGCGCGCCGCCAGCCACGGCGTCGCCCCACCACATGACGCGCCACGCGAGCGCTGGCCAGCAACCCGGCCATGCCCGTCACGCTCAGCTGCCACCCCAAATCGAGCACGACGTGCGGGTCGAGCAGGGGGACGGCGCACGACGCCGCCCACACCCCCCACGGCATCGTCGGTCGTTGCCGTGTGCGGGCGACCAGCACCAGCAGGAGCATGAGCGCGGAGCGCACGGCAGGCGGCGGCGCCCCGATGAACAGCACGAAGGCGAAGGTCACGCCTAACGCGAACGCGTCAGCCAGCGCGATGCCGGCGCCGGCGACCACCGCGATCCCCCTCACCGAGTTGGCGATGATCCCGACGTGCAGTCCCGACACCGACAGCATGTGCACGATGCCGGCGTCGGCGAAGCGATCGCGCACGGTCCGGTCGACGTCGTCCGCATCCGCCAGCAGCAGCGCTCGCGCCAGCGGTGCGTCCTTGCCATAGAGCGCATCGATGCGCCCTCCGGTCCAGCGGCGCCAGCGCGCCAGCCGCCCCGCCGTCCGAATGACGCGGACCTGCGCGTCGCCGATGTCGAGCGCGGTGCCCCGTCGGGCGAACAGGCCCGTCACGCGAACGGTCGTCCCGGACGGATACTCCCCTGAGCGGACGCGCACCCGCACGCGAACACCACACGCACCGCGCTCAACGACACCTCGACCCGTCTGCCCTGGCGCCAGGTCGGAGACCAACCGCACGACGGCCACCGACTCGGCACGCACGGCGCCAAGGCAGCGCGCGTCGCCGGCCCGGGTCCACTCTCCTTCCGCCGCGCCGGCGCCGAGCGACGCTGCGGCAGCGACAATGTCCCATCGACCGCACCCGCCGCCGACGAGCGCGACCCCGACCGCCAACGCCCCCCCCCAAACAACCACGCCGCCGAATCCCATCAGGAGCCCGGCGGCGTATGCGACGAACGCGATGGCCACGAGTGGCATCGCCCCTCCCTGCGGCGCGCGTTTAGCCCGGCGCCGACCCCCGCGACGTGTCTGGACGGGGATGGCGCGGACGCGCGGCCACCCGGCGCATGGCGTCGAGAACGAGCACGACCAGTTCGGCCCGTGCCTGTCCGTGCGACAGCGCCACACGCGTGACCGCTGACCCGATCAGCGAACCGCTGACGTATCGGGGACGAGCTTGATTCAGCGCGTGAGTGATGACGTCATCCCGGCATTGCGCACAGTCGCAAAAGCGCGCATGGCCGCTCGACACCTGGTCGTACACCTCGCCGATCACTTCTTCGAGCGCGTTGTGCATCGGGGCGAAAGGACGCGGGAAGGCGGCCGGGATCGGGTATCGATCGGGGAGCCGCCACCACTCTGACGATTCGTGACGCCCCGCGCGTCACACCGACCACAAAAGTTTGCGCCGTTCGTGCGCCAGGACACAATTCTCGTCCACCCATCCGCCACGGCGAGGCGGTTCTCCGGGGGCACCGCGAACGCCTACGGCCGCTCGCTTCGCCCTCGCGACCGAACGCGCACCGCGACGTCTATCCGGCCACCGGAAGGGGGCGACGCTGCTGAACAACGGTCCCGGTGAACGTGGATCCGGTTGTCCCGGTCAGTTCGACGGTCACGTACTGGCCGATCATCGTCGGGTCGCCGGCGATGAGCACGGTTTTGTAGTCGCGCGACCGCGCCTGCAGCAGGTCGCCACGCCGCGCCAACTTCTCCACCAGCACCTCGCGCCGCGCGCCGAGCAACGTCAGGTTGCGCTCGCGAGCACCCGAGCGCACGGTCTCGATCAGGCGACCCAACCGCTCAGACGCGACGTCGTCGGAGACCGTCCACTCGGCGGGCATTCGAGTCGCGGGCGTGCCGTCTCGCGGCGAGAACTTGAACGTGAACGCATCGTCGAAGCCGACCGCCCGGACCGCCGACAACGTGTCCTCGAACTCCTCGTCCGTCTCGCCCGGAAAGCCGACGATGACGTCGGTCGTGAGGCCGATGCCTGGAACGCGAGTCCGCAAACGGTCGACGCAAGCGAGGTAGTCCTCGCGCGAGTATCGCCGCAGCATGCGCTTGAGCATGCTCGTGGACCCGGACTGCATCGGCAGGTGCACATGCTCGCAGACGGCGGCGACGTCGCCCATCGCCTCGATGACGGCGTCGCTGAAGTCGTTCGGATGGGGTGAGGTGAAACGCAATCGCCGCAAGCCGGGGACCGCTCCAACCGCACGCAGCAACTCGGCGAAGTCGTGCAACCCATCGTTGTACGAGTTGACCGTCTGTCCCAGCAGCGTGACCTCGCTGATCCCCTCCTCCACCGCCTGACGCGCCTCGCGCACCACGTCGGCCAGTGCGCGACTGCGCTCGGATCCGCGCGTGAACGGCACGATGCAGTAGGTGCATCGGTAGTCGCATCCCCGTTGCACCGGGATCCACGCCTTGACCTTGTCGAACCGACGCGGCGCGAAATCCTCGTAGTGCTCCTCGAGATCAAAGGCCGTCTGCACCGGGCGCTCGCCTCCCCTGGCGCGCGCCACCAGTTCGGGGAGCGCGCGGTAGCCGTCGGGGCCAACGACAAGGCTGACGTGACGAGCCTTCGTCAGGAGTTCGGGGCCGAGTCGTTGTGCCATGCACCCGGCCACCCCCATCACGCTCCCCGCCCGCATCGACCTCTTCAACTCCCCGAGCCGCCCGATCACCCGCTGCTCCGCGTGGTCGCGAATGGCGCAGGTGTTGAGCAGGATGACGTCCGCCTCGTTCGGCGTGTCCACCGGGCGGTAGCCTTCGGCCGCGAGCTTGCCGAGTATCAGCTCGGAGTCGCTCACGTTCATCTGGCATCCGTAGGTCTCGATATAGACCGTGGCGCGTGTGTCGAGCGTCATGCCGAAGCGACGGGAACGAGGGGAGTAGCGACCAACCGATCAGCGTCGCCCTGGAGCCGCATGCGATGCCGCGTGCCGCGTGGAGGCGCCGGTTCGGCGATGGCGACCGAAAGATAGTCCTCCGTCATCCCCTCGCGGGTATCGCCCCGCAGCACCACGAGATCTGCCTCCCCTCCGAGGCGCCGCGCTCGATGCTGTCGTGCCTTCGCGTCACCGCGCGCGCGCAGTTCGCGCGCGCGTCTGCACCACGGCGCCGTGGAGATGGCCTGGGAGGCGCTCGGCCGCGGTTCCCGGACGGCGCGAGAAGGGAAAGACGTGCAGATAGGTGAACGGCAACGCCTCGATCATGTCGATCGTGGCACGGTGATCGGTGTCGCTTTCACCAGGGAATCCGGCGATGACGTCGGCCCCCAGGCCGAAGACGGGGAGGTCGCGAGCGATGCGCTCCACGGCGAGCGCATAGTCGCGCGCCGTGTACCAGTGTCGACCCATGCGTCGCAGCACCCGGTCGCTCCCCGACTGCAGCGGCGCGTGCAGGTGCGGCACGAGGTGCGCGGGCTCGCTGAGCCGCTGGTCCACCTCCGTCGCCTCCACCGATGACAAGCGGAAGCGCGCAGTCGGCACATCGCGCACCAGGCGCTCGACGAGCTCTCCCAGCGAAGTCCCCGTGTCCGCTCCGTAGGTTCCGATGTGAATGCCTGTCAGCACGATTTCGGAGTGGCGCTCCGCCAACCGTTCTGCCTCCTCGACCAGACTCTCGATCGGCCGCGCGCGATTGACGCCGCGCGCCAGTGTCGTCGCGCAGAAGGTGCAGTGTTCATCGCATCCGTCCTGGATGCGGAGCAGCGCGCGCGTTGCGTGCTGCTGTCGAGCCGGGCCTAACGCGGACGCCGGCAAGGCGAGCGCGCGCGCCACGTCGGCGACGTCGCCGCCCGGCACCACATGCGAGACCGAGGGGAGCGTGCGCAGCGTCCCGTCGTCGCGCGCCGCAGCACATCCCATCACCACGGATACCACACCTGGCGCGTCGCGTGCCACCCGGCGCACGCTCTTGCGCAGTTCAGCCTCGGCATCGGCGGTCACCGCGCAGGAGTTGAAGATGGCGACGTCGGCCTGGTCGGGGCGCTCCACCACCTCGCCTCCCGAACGCTCGATCATCGCGCGCACCGTCTCCGAATCGTACTGGTTGGCGCGACAGCCGAACGTACGCAGGAAGACCTTCACCGCCCCGTCCCTGACGGGCCCGCTCCAGGAACACCCGTCAGCGGTAGGATGAAGTGGAAGGCACTTCCCACACCTTCGGTGCTCTGTACCCAGATACGCCCGCCGTGCGCCTCGACGACGAGTCGACAGAAGGTGAGCCCGAGTCCTGACGTACGCACGCGCGGCGCGTGCACCACGCGCACCTGCTCGAACTTCTGGAAGATGACATCGTGGTATTCCGGCGGGATTCCCGGGCCGGTGTCGACGACGGTGAAGCGGATGCCGTTCGGATCCGGGCGGGCGACGAGCGTGAGCTCGATGGGCGCCCCTGAGTGGATCAACGCATTCTGGATGAGATTCCCGAAGACACGCTTCAGCATGCCGCGGTCGCCACGAAAGGTCGGCGAGTCGCTCGCGACGTCTGCCGCCGCGACGGTCCGCTCCTGTTGGAAGCGGAGCGCCCAGTCGCGCAGCATCTCCTCGAGCAGCCCGGCCGCGTCGATCTCCTCCAGGTGCAACGCAATCGACGTCTCCTCGATACGCCGCACCTCGAGCAGGTCGTTTATGAGGGAGAGCAGTTCCTCCGACTTGAGCTGTGTGTCGGCCACGGCGCTACGCTGTCGGTCGCCGAGCGGGCCGAGATCACCATCGATGAGCAGCTCCATCGTGGCGAGAATCGACGTCAGCGGCGTCTTCAGGTCGTGCACGATCATCTTCATCAGGTCGTCCCGCACGCGCTCGAGCTCGCGCAACCGTCGATAGGACTCCTCGAGCGCGTCGGTGGCCGCCTTGAGCTTGAGCAACGAGCGAACGCGCGCGCCGAGCAGGAGTCGATTGTGCGGCTTCGCGAGGAAGTCATCGCCCCCCGCCTCCACGGCGCGCAGGCGATCGTCGGTGTCGTTGAGCGCGGTGATGAAGATGACCGGCACGCTGGCGGTGCGCGGATCGCGCTTCAGGCGCCGGCAGACTTCGAAACCCGTCGCCCCGTCATCGACGTTCAGGTCACCCGCCGGCATGTGCACGTCGAGGATGACGAGTTGGGGACGCTGCACGAGGGTGGCTTCAAGCACCGCCGGACCGTCATGCGCCACGACGGTCCGGAATCCTAACGAGTGAAGCTGGTCGCGCAGGAGTTCGCAGTTGGCGTCCGAGTCATCGGCCACCAGGATGAGCGGAGCGTCGGAGGCCAGCGCGGTCATCCCATCTCATGGACGGACGGTGAATCCAACGCTCAGGAGCCACGCGCGCTCCTTGGTCGGTACGGTCGCCTGACGCAATGCGCGTTGGACGGCCAGGTCGAGCGTCCCGCGCGGACCGGCGATGGGGATCGCGACGCCGCCCGAGACGATCTTCTCATGGACCAGCGCCCCGGCCGCCTCGAACGGCAGGTCGCGCTGGCGATACCCGAGGGCGTACATCCAGGCCGTGTTCCGCGTGCGTTGTCCGGCAAACTGTGCCCCGGCCGAGTATTCCCACGCGTCCTGCGCCGACGCGTCGGTCGAGCCCAGTCCGTTCAGCTTCGACCACGCGTTGTGATCGGCGCCCGCCAGGAGGGTGAGCCCGTCCACCGGCTCGAGTCGGGCCGCGAAGCCAAAGCGCGTGGGCACCTTGGCCTCGGTGCGAAGCGTATCGACGACGCGAAGCTTCATGGTGCCGCCTTGCCGGAATGATCCCGCCAGGGCGAGCCACTTGGTCGGCGAGAGCACGACGCCGGCCGACGCGGCTGTTCCGCTGTAGGTCAGCGTGATGTCGCGGGCCAACGTTCCGAAGCGCACGCTGTCGTCGAACTGCCGCACCAGGTTCAAGCGATTCTCGCCGGAGAAGAGGTGCACTCCTGCCCCGATCACCATGCGGGGAAAGAGGCGGTACGCTACGCCGATCCGGTTGTCGTTGATTCCGCCGCGCGAGACGAAGCTCTCCGTGTAGGAAACGCTGTCGTCACCCAGGCGCTGCCCGGAACGGATGGTGGTCGACCACGAGCGGTCGAGGAACGCGTGGCTCGACAGCCCCACGGCCCAGCGCTGCCCGATGGTGAAACCGGCGGCGATGGTTCCGAAGCGTGCGGTCGTGGTGTGATCGGTCGCACTCGCACTCTCGACCGTTCGAAGTTCGGGATCGTACTGCACGTACAGGCCGGAGCGTCCCCACCCGGTGAGCGCCGACGGGTTTCGCGAGGAGAGCGGATCGAACTCGCTCAGCGCGCCGCCGGTGGCGGCCGCACGCGTGCTGAGCCCTCCGAGCGGATACCCAAATCCCTGTGTGCTGAGCGTCCCCTGCGCGCGCGCCGACGCTGCCCCCCCGACGAACAGGGCGACGGCAATGGCGAACGGACCAATGCGAGCACGCATCACGGGATCCCGAAGCTGGTGCGCAGCGCGTAACTCACGCGCAGGCGCGGGCGCAGCGCCGTCGGCGCCTCCCGCGAGGAAAGATGGAACTCGAACGGGCTGGTCCCTTCGCGCGTGGAGCGCAGGACGAGCACCTTCTGCTGCGGAATCGTGGCGGCGTTCGCCGAGGCCCACTGGCGCACCGCCGTCGCCACCTCGAGCACTCGCGCCCCGCTATCGCCAGGCGCAACGCGTAGCGTGTCGAAGGCGAAGCCGGCCAGCAGCAACGCCGATCGCGTCACGTCGGTGACCTCCTCAGTCGCCAGCGAGATCTCGGGTACGATCGCGATAGAGTCGCGCGGGTCGATGGTGCGATTGGGCTGCTGCGTGAACATCAGTGTCGCCCGCAGCACGGTCGACGAGTCGAGGATGCGCGACGGGATGACGAAACGAAGGAAGGCGCGCTTGTTCGGAATGCCGCCGACGGCCAGGATGGCGCCCGTGGGCGGCGCCGGCGCAGCAGCAACGATGGTGTAGTCGAGATAGTCGCCCGAGACCACCGTGTTGAACGGCGGCG
Organism: Gemmatimonadota bacterium; assembly: GCA_040007995.1. Classification (GTDB taxonomy): domain Bacteria; phylum Gemmatimonadota; class Gemmatimonadetes; order Gemmatimonadales; family Gemmatimonadaceae; genus SCN-70-22. The sequence goes on from JBDTUA010000001.1 coordinate 53,157, forward strand.
TATTCGAGACGGGAAAGACACCAATGGCCTTGATGGCGGTGTCCTCCGGCGCCGGGTCGAAGCGCAGGATCGGGCTCCCCCCGCCCTCGATCGACGCGAGGTCGAGTTCAGCGCCCGCGGCCGCGGTCACCTTGATGCCGACGCGAAGCCGCTTTTGTCCGGTGATCTTGCCGAGCAGCTTCGCGTTGTTGAAGAACACCTTGATCGAATCCTTCACCTGCGCCGAGTCAAACGTCGTGCCGCCGATGAGCCGATCGGGTCGAAACAGCGACAGCACGACGGCGTTCACCGTGTCGGCTTCCGCCGTGTCCACATCGAAGAGGTCGACTCGAACGCTCCCTCGGATATGTGTCGAGGTCGCGTTCACGAGGAGGGCGAGGTACGCGCTGTCCAACCGCGTGATCGCCGAGTCGGCGCCCCCCGAGAGAAACGTGGTGGGTAGCGAGTCGAATCGCACCACCGCTCGCACGTCGAGGGTGTCGCCCCGACTCGCAAGGTAGAGCGATCCCTCGGTCCCGAAGCCGGGAATCCCCAGCACGGTGGTGTCGAACGACACCGCATCGAGCGTGGTGTCGAAGACCGCGAGGTTCTGGCCCGAACACAGAATCGGACAGGCGGCCCCGCTCTCCAGGTCTTCTCCGCACGCCACCACCCCCGCCACCATCGCGGCGCCGAGCAGCAAAGGGCGCGCGCGCTTAAGCCAATCTCGTAACACGAGCATCTATGTCGAAGCTGTCCACAATGGCCATGATCACGGCGTCCACCGGGCGGTCCTTGGTGACCGCGGTCAGGCGCGCCGAGCTTCCCGTCGCATACAACACCACTTCTCCACGTCCTGCGCCGACACTGTCGACCGATACAACGTATCCCCCTTCGCGCTCCAACGTCGTGGAGAGATTCTCCACGATGAGCAGGGCGAGCGACTGCAGCGACGGATCCTTACGCGTCGACACCACGCTCCCGATCACTCGCCCCATCTTCATTCGTGCGCCAGCGTCGCCGGGGTGAAAGGCGCCGGGAGCAGCTCACGCAACGACCAGCGCGCCGTCGCACCACCGGCGGTCACACTCACTACGACGAGTTCCGGGGCAAATTCCATCAGCACCTGCCGACAGATGCCACAGGGAGGCGTCGGATGCTGGGCTTCGGTCGCGACGACAATCGTCGAGAATTCGCGCACGCCGGCCACGACAGCACTCGCGACGGCGCTCCGCTCCGCGCAGAGGCCGGCGGGATACGACGAGTTCTCCACGTTGCAGCCGCCAAAGACGCGGCCATCCTCAGTCCGGAGCGCGGCGCCGACCCGGAAGCCGGAGTAGGGCGCGTACGCCTGCGACATGGCCGCCTGCGCCGTCGCCACGAGCCCCGCGATGTCGTCGCGTCCCTCGGGAACGCTCACGCGATAATCTCCGGGAGGAACGAGCTCCCTGGACCTCGAAACGAAAGGCCGAACCACTCCGACACGGTCGCCCCGACATCCGCAAACGACTGGCGCTCGGGGAGCCGCACCGGACGCACCGACGATCCCGCGATCAGCACCGGGACCCGCTCGCGCGCGTGGTCGGTCGACGGTGTCGTCGGGTCGTTGCCGTGGTCGGCGGTGATGAACAGGAGATCGTCCTCGCGGAGGGCGGAAAGCAGGGATGGCAGCGCACGATCAAACTGCCGCAGAGCTCCGTAGAACCCCGCGACATCGTTTCTGTGCCCGTAGAGCTGGTCGAAATCTACTAGGTTGGCGAAGAGGAACCCACTCTCCTCCCCCACCATCCACTCGCGAATGTGGGCGATGCCGTCGGCATTGTCCGCAGTGTGCTGCGATGTGATGGCTCGTCCGGCGAAGAGGTCGTCCACCTTTCCCACCCCCTCGCGCCGAATCCCGGCCTGCGCCAGTGCGTCGAGCAGCGTTTCGCCGACCGGCGCGATGGAGAAGTCGCGACGTCGGGGGGTGCGCCGAAACCCCTCAACGACAGTGCCCTCGAACGGCCGCGCGATGACCCGCGAGACGTCGTTCGGCGCCACCAGCATCGCCCGCGCCGCCTCACAGGCACGATACAGCTCGTCGAGCGGGACGACCGCCTCGTGCGCCGCCACCTGGAAGACCGAATCGGCCGAGGTGTACACGATCAGCCCGCCGCCACGAACCTGCTCGGCGCCGAACCTCTCGATGATCGCGGTACCGCTCCCGACGACGTTGCCGATCACCGGGCGCCCCGTTAGGCGTGCAAACTCCGCGATCGCATCGGGCGGGAATCCCTGCGGAAACGTCGGGAACGGGCGATCCAGCACCACCCCGCAGAGTTCCCAGTGCCCGGTGGTGCTGTCCTTGCCGGCCGACACCGGCTGCAGGCTCGTGCGCGCCGCCGCGCCGACCACGTCGGCGCTCAACCCCTGGATGGGGGCCAGCGTGCCCAGGCCTAACGACTCGAGATGCGGGAGATCGAAGCCGCCGACTGCACGCGCGGTGTTGCCTAGGGTATCGCTCCCCGCGTCGCCGTAGGCGGAGGCGTCGCGCGCCCCGCCGATGCCGACGCCGTCGAGGATGAGCAGGACCGCCCGGCGACCGGTCGTGCCGCTCATATCGTCCCGCCGGCATAGCGGCGTGGGACTCGTAGCCGCAGGCCGACCAGCAGTTCGTAGGGAGACAACTCCGCGCAACGCGCCACGCTATTCATGTCGAGCAGTTCGTCACCGTCACCCCCGATGAGCGTTGCCACATCGCCGACCGCGCACGGCACGTCAGTAACGTCCAGCATGGTCATGTCCATCGTCACCATGCCGGCAACCGACACACGTCGCCCATTCACCAGCGCCTCCCCGCGATTCCCTAGCGAGCGCCGGTAACCGTCTGCGTACCCGCAGGCGATCGTCGCAATGCGTCGCGGACCGTCGGCGCGATAGGTCGCCGAGTAGCTGACCGTATCGCCCGGGTGAATCGTGCGCAGCTCGACAATACGGGCACGCAAGGACGCCACGTGCACCGGTTGCACCGTCGAGCCCTCCTCGCCGCCGACCCCGTAGAGAAATACACCCGGCCGCACGGCGCTCCACGGCGAGGGCGACTGGCGCTCGATGCTCGGACTGTTTTCGGCGTGCAGGAAAGCGATCTTGGCGCCAAGCGCGTCCAACGCCCCGCGAAAGCGACCTTGCTGCTCTTCCATCGACCCGTCGTTCCGCTCCGCGCTGTGGAAATGCGTGAAGGCGCCCGACGGTGGATGCGCCCGCACCAGCGCAGCGACGGTCGCGACCTCACGCCATGGAATCCCCGCCCGGTTCATCCCCGTGTCGATCGCCAGGTGCCAATCGCCCCCTCCACCCTCGATCCACGCCTGAATTGCGGCAGGATCGCCAAACGTCGGGACCAGTCCCAGACGACGAACCTCGCCGAATTCGTTCTGGAGCAAGGGCGTGAAGACGAGGATCGGGCGTCTGATCCCCGACGCGCGCAGCGCCTCACCCTCGCGAACCGCCGCGATGCCGAAACCCCAGACATCGAGCGACTCGAGCGCGCGCGCTACCTCCACTGCGCCGAGTCCGTAGGCATCGGCCTTGACCATCGGGAGCAGGGGTCGGCCGGCGCGAGCGGCCATCGTACGGGCGTTCTGTCGTAACGCGCCGAGGTCGATGTCGAGCCAGGCGCGTCGCGTATCGGCTTCCATTGACCGTGGGCGGGCGGGGCGGGTAGTATAGACCGTCGGAGGACACTATGCAAGCCAAAGCCACGCTTGAAGATACGCTCACTCTCATGCGCGATCTGCGCGCCCGATGCGAGTGGGATGCCGCCCAGACTCACGAGTCGCTGCGCCCCTATCTCATCGAGGAAGCGCAGGAACTCGACGACGCGATTCGTGAAGGCGACGTCCCCCACATGCGTGAGGAATTGGGCGACGTCCTGCTTCAGGTCCTCTTCCACTCCGTCGTCGCCGACGAGCGTGGCGAGTTCGACATTGGGGACGTGGCAAGCGGCTTGATCGCCAAGATGCACGCGCGACATCCCCATCTCTACGGCGACGGCGAGCATGTCGCGTGGGAATCGTTCAAGGCGCGCAAGCGCAGCTCGATCGAGGAGGGTCTTCCGGTGGGGCTCCCCGCCCTGCACCGCGCGCATCGACTGCAGGATCGCGCGGCGGGGGTCGGATTCGACTGGGACGACATCGACGGCCCCGCTGAAAAGGTTGCGGAAGAATTGCTCGAGGTTCGCGAGCAGATCGCCGCCACTCCGGTCCGTCGCTCCGAACATGGCGCCCCGCAATACGACGCCTGGCACGCCGCCGTGGAAGAAGAGCTGGGCGACCTGCTCTTCTCGGTCGTGAATCTGTGTCGCAAGGCCGGCGTGCACGCGTCGCTCGCCCTCGACCAGGCGAATGCGAAGTTCTCACGTCGCTTCAGCGCGGTGGAACGGTTGGCCGCGGCGCGCGGCATCGTCGTCGCCACGGCCGGACTGGCGGCGCTAGACGTCTTGTGGGACGAAGTGAAGGCGTCGGAGCGCGCGACCCCGGGATAGCACGCCCCGCGCGGCACTCGGCATCTCGCGGAGCGGTGCGCCCTCCGGAGCACCTACTCGACGTCGCTGCGCCCGTCGCCGAGGAATGTCGGTCGTGCGAGTCCGCCAAGATCTTCGTAGAAGCGGACCTCGCCGGGCGCGTGCAGTTTTGCCAGCAGGATGATCTGTCCGACGTGGCCCGAGAAGTGTTCCACCACGTGGAAGATCGCCGATAGTACGGTGGTGTCGCGTCCCTGGATGCGTCGGGATTCGCCTAACGACTCCGGCGTGAGGCGCGCCAGCACGGCATCCACCTCGCTGAGCGCCTTCTCCAGGTGCTCGAGCAGGTCGGCGGCATCCATCCCCCCCGACGCGGCGAATTCAGTGTCGCGCTCGCGGGTGTCGGCGGCACCGCCGATCCCGCTCACGACCCACTGCCGGACATTTCCGACCAGGTGCAGGACGAGATTTCCCGCGCTGTTCGACTCGGAGTTGGCGCGCCACCAGATCCGGTCGGCGGGAAAGGCGAGGATTGCCGACCGGACCTTCGCCGGATACTCGAGGCCGAGGTAGTAGCGGGAACGTTCGATGAAGCGCGCGGCGGGATCGAAGCTCACGGATAGAGTCGGTGCATCATGCGTGGGAAGGCAATGCACTCGCGAATGTGCGGAGTGCCGCAGATCCACGCGACCGTACGCTCGAGCCCGATGCCGAAGCCGGAGTGCACAAAGGTCCCATATTTCCGAAGATCGAGGTACCAGCCGTACGCGTCGACCGGAAGGCCCTCCTCGTGAATGCGCTGCAGGAGCTTGTCGTAGTCGTCCTCGCGCTGCGACCCGCCGATGATCTCACCGTAGCCTTCCGGGGCAAGACAATCGTCACACAGCACCGTCCGCGGGTCGTCGGGATTTTCCTTCATGTAGAACGCTTTCGCCCCCTTCGGGTAGTTGCAGACGAAGATCGGCGATGCGCCGTCGCCCACCAACAGCGCCTCGTCCTCGGCGCCCAGGTCATCGCCCCACACGATCGCGCTTCCGAGAGACTGCAGCGTGGTGACGGCATCTCCGTAGTCGATGCGGGGGAATGGTGAGACGACCTGCTGCAGCTTCGTCACATCGCGCTCCAGCTCCGCCAGCTCGGCGGAGCGGCGCGCCAGGACCCGCTGCACGATGTAGCTGACCAGCTCTTCCTGCAGCCGCATGTTATCGTGCGTATCGTAGAATGCCATCTCAGGCTCGATCATCCAGAACTCGGTCAAGTGGCGCCGCGTCTTGGACTTCTCCGCGCGGAATGTCGGTCCGAAGGTGTAAATCCGCCCGAGCGCCGCCGCCGCGGCCTCACCATACAGCTGACCCGTTTGCGCCAGATACGCACTGCCTTCGTCGAAATACTCCGTGGAGAACAGTCCCGACCGCTCGCCAATCGCCGCGGTCAGAATTGGTGTATCGACGTGGATAAAGTCGCGCTCGTAGAAGAAGTCGTGGATGGACTGCTCGACCTCGTGACGGATGCGAAGAATGGCGACCTGACGCGGGGCCCGCAGCCAGAGGTGCCGCCGGTCGAGGAGGAAATCGATCCCGTGTTCCTTGGGCTGGATCGGATAGTCTACCGGGGACGCCCCGAGAATCTCGACATTGGTGACCCCCATCTCATGTCCGCCCGGGGCGCGCGCTTCGGCACGAACTTCGCCGGTCACGGCTACGCTGGTCTCTTGCGTGAGGTCGGCAAAACGGGCCCACACGACGGGATCCAGCTGGTTCTTCACCAGGACGCATTGCAGGATGCCCGTACCATCGCGCAGCACGATGAACGCGACCTTGCCGGACGATCGCAGGTGAGTCACCCATCCGCGCACGGTGACCTGCTGTCCCACGTGCTGTGGGAGCGACGAAATGATAGCGTTCAGTGTGGACACGAGACGGGGCAAGGGGATACGATGAGCGGCGAAAGCTACGAACGCTCCAGAAGGCGTGCAACGGACGCAACCGGCGGCGGGAACATTCCGTCGTGTGGTTGCGCGTCTTTGTGTGCTCGAATCCCCGTCGAGGCCTCCCATCATGTCGCGCACGCCGTTCGACTCGCCGGGCCGATGATCGCGGCGCGAGCGCCGCATTCCGTGACATCGCGCGACACGCTCGGTCGCGTCCGGGAGACGGGCCTGTGATGCTGCGCACGCGCCTGGCGCTCGGCATCGGCGGGATCGTGGCGCTGATGCTCGTGCCGGTGATCCTGTCGATCGCGTCGATGCTCGAGGTCCGGGACGACACCGTGAGCATCCGAGACGTTGAGTTCCGCGCGGCTGTGGTCCTCGGCAAGGTGCGCGCGGCCGTGCAGGAGCTCGACCAGACCAAGGACTACTTGTCGATCCTTCCGGAGGAGACGACACGGACGCAGTTCAACCAGCGATTGGCAACGGTTCGCGCCCTCGTCGACTCGCTCGGCGCGGTGCGCGGCATGACGGCGATCAGCCGGGTCCGAGGCTCGCTCGACATCATCGGCGAGGAGTCGGAGCGTGCACACCAACTTGCGGCAGCGGGTCGCGCGTCGATCGCCGACTCGGTCATCGATCGCATGATCACGCCGGCCATCGACAACATCGAGCGTATCATCATCCTCTCGGAGCAGTCGTTGCAGGACCGCACGCGCGAGCGGGTCAATGACATCGCCGAGGCCTCCGTCCACTCGCGGAACACGTCGATCGAGCTGCTCGGGGCAGCCGCGATCCTTGCCGTCCTGATCGGCCTCTGGCTCACGCAATCCGTTTCGCGACCGATCAATGAGCTGGACGCCGGCATGCGCGCGGTCGCCGAGGGCGACTTCGGGCACCCGTTGCAGCTCGCGCCCCAGCGGCGGGACGAATTTGGACGGCTGGCCAAGTCCTACAACTCGATGGCCACCCAGTTACGTGAACTCGATCGGCTCAAGGCGGAATTCATCTCGGTCGCCTCGCACGAACTCAAGACGCCGATCAACGTCGTCATGGGATACCTGCAGCTCCTTCAGGACAACGTCTACGGCGAGCTCAACACGCGGCAGCGAGAGATCATCGGGACGCTGACGGCGCAGAGCAAGTCGCTCTCCCGACTCGTCCGTCAGCTGCTCGACGTCTCGCGCTTCGAGGCAGGTGGCGGCAAGGTCGAGCCGCGCGCCTTCCCGCTCCCCGCCTTCCTCGGCGACTTGGAGCGCACGTTCCGGGTGCTGGCCATCCAGCGGAACGTCGCCCTCGTGGTGACGCGCGGACCCGAACTCCCCGCGGAAGTGCGATGGGATCCCGAGCGGATCAACGAGGTGCTCGGTAACCTCCTGTCCAACGCCTTCAAGTTCACGCCGAGCGGCGGGCGCGTCTCGCTCGAGGTCGATCGTCAGCGAGACGGGGTCACGATGCGCGTGAAGGACACCGGCGCAGGGATCCCGGCAACCGAAGTGGCGTATGTGTTCGAGAAGTTCTACCAGGCCGACAACCAGACGACCGGCATCAAGGGGACCGGGCTTGGTCTCGCGATCGCCAAGGGGATCGTCACTGCGCACGGCGGAACGATCGGCGTCGAGAGCGTCGTGGGAATCGGGACGACGTTTACGCTGCACCTGCCGGTGCAATCGTCGGCCACACGGCTCGCACCCTTTCACCCGCCCGAGGAGGCGACGGTCGCATGAAGCAAGTCACTCTCCGCCGCCGCGCCCATCGCTGGCGACGAGCAGCGACACTGCTGGGACTCGTAGCGGGCCCGCTCGCGGTCGGCTGCCGACGCGCGCCGCCCGCTCCTCTCCCCGCCCCGATCGTACAGCTTATTGCCGCTCCCCCCGCACCGATTTCGCCGTGGCCCGGCACCCTGGCCACCGCGTTGCGCGCCGCCGAGAGCGGGCGGTTCGCCGAATCGGAGCGAATTCTCACCGACTTCGGGCTTGCCAACCCAGCGACGCCGGAAGGGGCGGAAAGCGATTTCTGGCGCGCCTTGTTGAAGACGGATCCCGCCAACCGCGCGGTGACGCCGCGCGAATCGATGGCGCTGTACGACTCCTATCTCAGTGGCGGTACGTCGCAGCCACGCTACGCCGAAGCGTTGATCCTGCGACGAGTCGTGGAGTCGATGGACTCGACGCGCGCGCTGCTGGCAACGGTGCGTGCCTCAGCCGACGCGCGCGAGAAATCGCGCGACGAGGAGATCCGCCGACTGAACGATGTCGTCGACCGGACGACGGCCGAGCTGGAACGCATCAAGCGCCGGCTGATTCCGAAGCCGTAGCCGCCAGCACGCCGCAGCTAGCCTGGCGCCGTTCCGCGTGACGCCGTTCCATGGCGCGGCGCACCTCGTGCCACCTCGTACGAACTCCCCCGCATCTGCCGCCGATCGATGGCCAGACACGACGTCGCAAATCCAGTGCGTGTCGCCGACCCACTAGCCGACCCGAAAAAGCTCGAGGGCGCGTGCATAACGCGAGCGAAGCACGGTGCGGATGCCGGCGTGCTCCGGGTGCGTGAGGTCTGCGTCGTTGTCGAGGAGTCGTTGTGCGACGTCGCGGGCGCGCTCGTTGAGTGCCTCGTCGCGCAGCGGATCGGCGATCGTGAACGTCGGCTCGCCGCTCTGCTTCTGCCCGAAGAGGTCTCCCATGCCCCGCAGGCGCAGGTCGGCGCGTGCGATCTCGAATCCATCCTCGGTCGACGTGAAGAGGACGAGGCGCTCGTGCGACTCCTGGCCCACGTCGCCCAGCAGGATGCAGAACGACTCCTCCGCCCCGCGTCCGACACGTCCACGGAGCTGGTGCAGCTGCGATAGGCCAAAGCGTTCCGGGTGTTCGATCAGCATGACGGTCGCGTTCGCGACGTCGATCCCCACCTCGATCACCGTGGTCGCGACGAGGACGTCGATCGTGCCGTCGCGGAACTGCCGCATGATCTGGTCGCGCTCGTCCGTCGGCAGTCGCCCATGCAGTAGCGCGACCCGCCGCTCGGCGAAGACGCTCCCGGCAAGCTCGGCGTGCATCGTGGTCGCCGCCTTGAGGTCGGTCTTCTCCGATTCCTCGATGACGGGATAGACAATATACGCCTGGCGCCCCTTCGCGACCTGCGCATCGACGAACTGCAGCACTCGCTCGCGCGCCGAGTCCGGGCGCAGCGCACTGGTGATCGGCTTGCGTCCAGGCGGCCGCTCGTCGAGGATCGAAACGTCGAGGTCGCCGTAGGCGGTGAGGGCCAACGAGCGCGGGATCGGCGTCGCGCTCATGAGCAGGACGTCCGGGCCATCGCCCTTCGCGCCTAACGCCGCGCGCTGCTCGACCCCGAATCGGTGCTGCTCGTCGATCGCCACGAAGCCCAGGCGCCCGAACTGCGTTCGCTCCTGCACGAGCGCATGAGTGCCCACCGCCACGAGCGGCGCGGTGGAGGAAAGGCGCTCGTCGATCCGACGACGGTCGGCCGCCCCCAAGCTCCCCGTGACCAGGATCGGACGCATGCCTAACGGCTCGAGCAGCGTGTCGAGCGTGCGGCCGTGTTGTTCCGCCAGCAGCTCGGTCGGGGCCATGATCGCCGCCTGGTACCCGTTCTCCACCGCCAGGAGCGCCGCGAAGAGCGCAACGACTGTCTTGCCGCTCCCCACGTCGCCTTGCAGCAGTCGGTGCATGCGATGCGGCGAGCACATGTCGGCGGCGATCTCGCGAAGCGCTCGCGCCTGTGCCCCGGTCAGCGCGAACGGGAGCGTGGTCTTCAGCCGCGTCGTGAGGGTCCGCCGCGCCGTGAAGATGATGCCGCGACGGGGCGCGCGGGCCAGCGCGTTCGCGCGGCGGTGCAGCAGCTGGACGAACAGCAGCTCGTCAAACGCCAGCCGGTCGCGCCCCTGCTCTGCCTCCTGCACCGACGACGGCCGATGCACCATGCGTAGCGCCTCATCGATGGGCGCCACGCCGGCCTCGGCGAGGACGCGCGCTGGGAGGTACTCCTGTACCAGCGCGATCAACGCGTTCAGGTGCTGCTCGATGATCGCGCGCAGCTGCCGGGCAGTCATCCCCTCGGTGGCGGGATAGACCGACAGGACCCGCCCTTGCGCACTGCCAGAGTCCTCGGCACCGAGGTTCACGAACTCGCGGGGTTGCAGCTGCCGGCCGTGATAGAAGCGCACCGGCCCGGTCAGCAGGAGGACGTCCCCCTTCTCGATCGAGCGGTCGAGGAAGGGCTGGCCTGGCCACGACACCTCGATCATTCCACTGCTATCCTGCACGACCGCTTGGAAGATCCGCAGTCCTTTCCGCGTGGGGATCACGCCCTTGGAGATCACCCGCCCCATCACCGTCACGTCCATCCCCGGCGCGAGCACGACAATCGCCGTGATCGTGCTCGCGTCCTCGTACCGGTGCGGCACGTGGCGCAGCAGGTCACCCGCGGTCTCGACGCCCAGCTTGCGCAGCAGCTGTGCGCGCCGCTCCCCGACACCCTTGAGGAACTGCACGGGCATCTCGAGCGTAATGCGTGGCGCGGTGGCGAATCGGTCATCGCGGCGCACGGCCACGGAATCCTCCGCAGTGATGGACAGCGCGACGGCGCGCCTCCCGGGCGATGGCGCGTGCCCGTTGGTCTCCTACTCTTCCAGCAATTGCCGCGCGAAGACGCTCGCGTCGAAGGGCTCGAGGTCCCCCACCTGCTCGCCCACACCAATGAACTTGACCGGCACGTCGAGGGCTTCGTGGACGGCCACCACGATCCCGCCACGGGCCGTCCCGTCGAGCTTCGTCACCACGAGGCCAGTCACCGGCACCGCCGCGGAGAAAGTGCGTGCCTGCGCGACGGCGTTCTGGCCGATCGTCCCGTCGAGCACGAGGAGTGTCTCGTGGGGCGCCTCGGGCATTCGACGCTTGATGACACGCGCCACCTTCTTCAGCTCCTCCATGAGGCTCTCGCTCGTGTGAAGCCGTCCGGCCGTGTCCACAATCACAACATCGACGCCCCGCGTCACGCCCGCGTCAATTGCGTCAAAGGCGACCGCCGCGGGATCGCCCCCGGCCTTGCCACCGACAAACTCCGCCCCCGTCCGCTCGGCCCAGATGCGCAGCTGGTCGATCGCCGCCGCGCGAAACGTGTCGCCCGCGGCCACGACCACCCGCTTGCCCTGGTCGCGAAAGCGCGCGGCGAGTTTGCCGATAAACGTCGTCTTTCCCGCCCCATTCACGCCGATGATCAGGATGACGGTCGGGCCGCTGTGCGCGGTGAGGAGAGCAGGGTCGGAGTTGCCCTGCCGCAGCGCCGACTCGACCCCCGTGCGCAGCGATTCGAGAAACTCATCATGCGACTTCACCTTGCCGCGCTGAGCCAGACGGTCGACGTCGGCCACCAGCCGTAACGTAGTGGCGACGCCGAAGTCCGCCTCGAGCAGCAGTTCCTCGATCTGCTCCAGCGACCCCTCGCGCGACCCCTTGCGCACCAGCGCGCCGACGTCCGTGAGGGCGATATCCTTGATGCGCTGCCAGAGCGACCGCTTGGGGAGGTCGTCGGAGCGCTTGAAAAGCCTGGCCATGCGTGAAACTAGCGCCTCGTCGCGCCCCTCGGCGCTTCTCCTCTGAGAGCGGCGCGGCGCGACCGAGCGTCTCCTACCGGAGACCGATCCGTCGACGCAGCAGCCACTCCGCACAAAGGGAGAGCAGCGCGATCGTGAAGAGCCACGACATCTCCCGGGCACGCGGCGCTTCCCCAAGTGTCACGCCATTCCCGAGTGCCCCTTCGCGCACCGTGCGCCGGCGCGGAAGCAACTCGGCCGAGGGATTCACGACGAGGAGGGAGACGCCGCCGGCCGTCTGCACGTCATACACGCCGGGCACCGGCGCGGGCGTCGAGGTGGAGTTGTTCCCGGCGCCGAATCGCAGGACGAGCGAGTCGCGCGTCCCCCCGCCGCGCCTAACGACCGACGCGCGGACGACGCTGTCGCGGCCGACGCCGCGGCGCCAATGCACGGCGTCACCCGCGCGAACCGCGGCGGCCACCGGGTATGCCGCGCGCGCATCGGCGCGGTCGCCTGCGAGCCAATCGAGGATGCTCCCCCAGACGGCAGTGAAGGCATCGCTTCCTACCCCACCGCGAAAGCGCCATCGCCAGAATCCCGACGCTGCGGCGACCACGACACGGCGGGGCTGCTCCCAGCCGACAATCGCCACGCGCTGGTCAAGACGTCGCGAGCGGCGCGTCTCGAGGATCGAGAATTCCGCGTTGCTCGGGAGCGTCGCGCTCACGTCGAGCGGCGGCAGCGAGTCCCACGCCGTGCCACTGAGCGGCGTGCTGACCGGCGAAAGCGGCGCGCCAGTGGCGAACCATTCGCCCTGTGACGTCTGCGGCGGCGCAATGAGCGCAAGTGCACCGCGCGTGACCTGTCGCGGTGCCCCAAAGAGCGCCGTATCACCATGAAGGACGACGATCGGTGACTCGCGGACGGCGCGTCGCACGACGTCCTCGCTCACCGGACGCAGCGTCACGTCCTCGCGCCACTGTCCCGGCGCGACGCGAAAATAAGCGCGCGTCGGAAGCATGACCGTTCCGCGAAGCAGCGCGGCCAGTTCTCGCGAGTCGAGGTCGGGGGACGTCGACACCAGCACCGCCGCAGCGCCCGCAGTCAGCTCGAGCACCGCGGCCGCCGAATTGTTCTCCGGCTCGGTGTCGTCGGCCGTCTTCACGCTGGCGCGAAGCTCGCTCGGCGCGCTCCCCGAGGGAGCCACGAATTTGAGCGTGACCGTCCGCTCCCCGTCGGCAGGGAGCGCGTCGAAGGGAACGCGCGCGACTGATCGTCCCGCGAGCTCGAGCTCGAGCGTCCCGGTGGACGCCCCCCCTTCTCCAGCACCGACGGTCACCCGAACGTCGACGGTATCGCCGGCGGCGGCCACCCGCGGGGCGCTGACGTCAAGAATGGCAGCATCGCGTGTCGTAGCCGCGCCACTGAGTACTACGCGCGACCCGGCGGGAAGCGACTGCAGCGCCTCCGGGTCGTCGATCTCACCGTCGGTGTACAGCACGAGCGGGCGACCAGCCGCCATCGCTCGCTCCGCCGCCGGCCGCACCCGTGATGCGCGGTCCATATCGGTTACCGATGTGTTGGCCAGTCGAAGCGAGTCGCCGAAGACGAAGAGTGAATCGCCTGCGTCCTTGCGCGCGGCGGCACGCGCCGCGGCACGTGCCGAGACAAAGGCCGAGGAGTCACGACCACGTCCCCACGACGCCGACGCGTCGAGCGCGACGAGCGGACTCGGCACGCGCCGCGCGCCGAGCACGGCGTTCAGGGCCAACGCCACCAGACTGGTAACCGACAAGGCACGGAGCGCGGCGGTGAAGATGCGACCAGGTGCGCGCGCACGCGCATACGACGCCAGTGCGCTCGCAATGCCGGCGGTGAGAGCGATGAGCCAGGAGATCATGTGTCGAATCTACGCCCAGCCACGTGCAGGCGCTGCAGACTCGTCAGTTGGAGTCGGCAACCTGTGTTGAAGCGCGTTGGAGGAGGGCGAGTAGTTCGTCGCGCGTCCGCTCGAAGGCGGGACGATCGGCTGACGCGAGGGGTTCGCCGGCGACGCTCGCCAGTGCCGTCCGCGGGTCGCGCTGCTTGCCGCCAACGAGCATCTCGAAATGAAGGTGCGGTGCGGTGGCGAGTCCCGTCATTCCTACGAGCCCGATGGTCTGGCCGATCGAGACGCGCGTACCGCTGCGCACTCCGCGTGCGAACGCCCGCAGGTGACCGTAGCGGGAGACGAAACCGTTGGCGTGCCGCACGTCCACCACGTTGCCGTAGCCGTTCATGCGCCCCGCACGTACCACGATGCCATCACCGATGCTCCGCACGGGCGTTCCCGACGATGCGGCGTAGTCGGTGCCGCGATGCGCGCGCCAGATCCCGAGGATGGGATGGCGGCGCAGGCCGAAGCCCGAGGAGATCCGCCGGAATTCGAGCGGCGCCCGTAGGAAGGCTGACCGCAGCGACTTGCCGCCGTCGTCGTAGTAACGTGCGCGATTGTCACCCGTCTCGAAACGAATCGCCTCGATAGAGGCGGCGCCTGACGAGTAGTTGGTTGCGAGGACTCGTCCGATGCGCACGGTGCCCTCAGGTCCTTGCTTCCGCTCGAAGAGGACGCGGAACTCGTCACCCGGCTGCAGGTCGCGGCTCATGTCGATGCGGTATTCGAAGATGTCGGCGACGTTCCAGGCCAGTTCGGCGCGGGCCGACGCCGGGAGCGTAGAGGCGCCGGCGTCGAAGGCGTCGTAGAGCGTGCGGGCAATCTCGCCGCGCACGACGAGGGTATCGGTCTTCCACGGCAGCCGCTCTTCGCGCCCGACCCAACCGCTGTCGGTCTTCGTCAGGTGCAAGAGGCGATCGATCGCGAGCCGAAAGCTGATGCGACTGGGCGTTCCCCCGATCGGCCCTGCAAGGGTAATGCGCATGCCGGCAGGAAGTCGCTTGGGGTCAAGCGCCGTCGCGGCTTGCAGGGCGTTGGTCGCCTCCTGCTGCGAGAGCCCGCCGCGGGACAGGACGCCGCCTACGGTCTCGCCACGCCGCAGCGAATCCACGCGCTCATTCCAGGTGGGGACGCGCTCCCCGGTGATCACCGCACCAGGCCGGCGCTCGGGAATCGGGCGCATGACCGCGATGGCGCCCCAGGCAAGGAGCGCCACCACGACGTAGAGCCCGGCCCGCGCGCGCCAGCCGCTCAATCCATCTGCCTCCGAATAAACGTCGGGATGTCCATCTCGTCGATCTCTTCCTGTCCCTTGTTCGTCGGCGGGGCGAACCGCCGGCTGGTGTCGTTAGGTGCGACGGTGCGCATGCCGTTCCCCCCCTGCACGCTACGCACCGCGCTCCCCGGCCGTTGCGTGATCGGGATGACGTTGGGCTGCGACACTGGCGGTGCGGTCACCGGCGTCGGCTTTGCCGCCGGGCTGGGCCGTCCTGCTGGGGTCGCCCCCGTGCCGGCCGCGCTCATCGGCTCGTGGTGCGCGGCCCCACGATCGCGGTTGACCGAGAACGTACTGGTGGACGGGATCGCCGCCTGGCCGAGCGCCTTGTCGAAGCCCGTCGCGATCACGGTCACCCGGATCTCACCCTGCATGGCCGGCTCGCACACGGCGCCGAAAATGATCTCGGCGTCGTCCCCGGCCGCGTCGTGCACGATGTCCGAAATCTGTGTCACTTCGCCCAGCGTCAGGTCGCCGCCACCGGTGATGTTCAGGAGGACTCCCGTCGAGCCACCGATCGAGATGTTGTCGAGCAGGGGCGAGGAGATCGCCTGCTGCGCGGCCTCCATTGCCCGGTTCTCGCCACGTCCGATGCCGGTGCCCATCAGCGCGGACCCCCCGTTCTCCATCACGGTACGCACGTCGGCGAAGTCGACATTCACCAGCCCCATCTTGGAGATCAGCGTCGAGATTCCCTGCGTGGCGTGCAGCAGCACCTCGTCGGCCTTCTTGAGCGCGTCCTGAAACGGGATGCCCTTTCCGACGACCGCGAGCAGTCGTTCGTTAGGCACGATGATCATCGTGTCGACATGCTTGCGCATCTCGGCGATGCCGGCGTCGGCCTGACGCATGCGCTTCCGTCCCTCGAAGAGGAACGGCTTCGTCACGATCCCGACGGTGAGCGCTCCGGCCTCCTTCGCCAGCTCGGCGACGATCGGTGCCGCACCTGTCCCTGTGCCGCCACCCATGCCGCACGTCACGAAGACGAGGTCCGCGCTCTGCAGCACGCGCCCGACCTCGTCGCGATTCTCCTCGATCGCCTGGCGTCCGATGTCGGGGCGCGCCCCGGCGCCGAGCCCGCGCGTCAGCTTCTTCCCGATCTGGATCTTCACGTCGGACTTCGAGGCGAGCAATGCCTGCGAGTCCGTGTTGATGGAGATGAACTCAATGCTCTCGAGCTGCTCCTCGATCATCCGGTTCACGGCGTTGCCGCCGCCACCGCCGACGCCCACGACCTTCATCCGGGCGTTCTGTGACGCGTTCTCCTCGAATTCGAACATCATGGCGGGCGCAGCTCCTCTCGTGGCGAGGCAGATCCAAGCAGGAAACGGGGACGAGTCGCGGAATCGACGCGGCGCGACTGCAGAACGTCACACCGCGGAGCCCATCGAATTGCGGTCGAATATAACGCCTTTGTGCGAACAGGCTACGTGTGACCCAAAGCAAAGTTCTGCGCCGCGTTCGCGTCGCGAGAGCGACCAATGTTTCTCCACATTTGCTAGGAGAAGATCATCTTTGTAACAAGACGGGCGGCGTCCCATTCCGGTCGCCGCCCGCTGCACCCTAACGATGTGTCGCGCCGCACGGCGCCAGCACGGTGAGTAGGATCAGAAGAAGTCCTGCAGCCACGCCTTCACCTTCTGTGTCAGCTTATCCACATTAGGGGCATTGAACTGCATCCGCTTGCCACTCGGCGTCTCGCGCCCTAACGCGACCCGGCTCGCGGCATACAGTGCGAGCCCGACCGCCGTCGCGAACCGGGGGGCATCCACCGCGTCGACAAGGCCGCTGATGTTCTCAGACGGTACGCCGACCCGCACTCCCGTGCCGAATACTTCCGCCGCCAGCTCCGCCACGCCCGGCAGTGTCGCCGCGCCGCCCGTCAGCACCACGCCCGCGCTGAGCTTCCCTGCGTACCCGGCGGCATCGATATCCCGCATCACCAGGTCGTAGATCTCGTCGGTCCGCTGATGGATGATGTGAGCCAGCAGCTCACGGGGAATCTGTCGGTCCCCCTGCGCCACGGTGCTCGGCAGCGTAATCACTTCCGACGGGTCGACCATCGGCTCGTACGCACAGCCGTAACGCTCCTTCAGCCGCTCGGCGTCCGCCTGTGTCACCCCGAGTCCATGTACGAGGTCGTTGGTGACGTTGTTGCCACCGAAGGGCACCGTGCCCAGGTGACGGATCTTCGCTTCGTGGAAGACAGCGATGTCGGTCGTCCCGGCGCCCATCTCGATCAGCGCGACGCCTAGCTCCTTTTCGTCCTCCGTCAGCACGGCCAGCGCGCTGGCGAGCGGCTCAAGGACCAGCTGCAGCGGCTTGTAGCCCGCCTTCTCGACCGCCTTACGCAGGTTGAGCGACGGCGAGCTGCCGATCGTCACCAGGTACATCTCGGTCTCCAGCCGAGTTCCCACCATCCCGACGGGATCGCGAATCCCCTCGTTCTTGTCGACGGTGTACTCCTGCGGGATGGCGTGCAGCAGCTCACGTTCGGGGGGCATCGCCTGCGCCCGGGCGACCGCATTGGCGCGCTCGACGTCGCTGCGCGAGATCTCGTCACCGCTGACAGCGACGATCCCCTTCGAGATCATGGCCTGCACATGCTCGCCGGCGATCCCGACGTAACAGGCATCCACCTTCACCCCGGCCATCTGCTCCGCGTCGCTCACCGCCTTGCGGATCGACTGGGTGGTCTCCTCGATATCCGCCACGACGCCGCGCCGCAGGCCGGTGGTGCGTGCCTGACCGACCCCGAGCACCTTGATACCAGGATGGCGGGGGAGATCACCGACGACCTCGGCGATGATGGCCGTCGTCTTGGCGGATCCGATGTCGAGTCCGGCGACCAAGCGTTCAACGTTCATGGAAGGCGGGCGATGACGAGGTCCTTGTAGCGCAAGTCGAGCTCCACTGGTCGAAGGTGACGCTTCGCGAGATCGGCCTCGACGGAAGATAGCTGCAGAAAGCGATCGGCGCGCATGTCGATCATCGCGCGGACCGAAACGTCCATGAGTTGCAGCATCACCTCATTCTTCGCGATGCGGCGCGCTTCACTCACGCGGGCGTAGTATTCGGGCATCTCCGCCTTGATGTCGCCCAGGAGGCGAAAGAGCGCGGTATCGGGACGCGGGACAATCGGCAGGTCGACACCCCACCGCGCGGGATCGAGAGGAAGGACGCGGCCGCTGTCGTCGTACGCCTTGAATCCCCCAGCCGCCGGGACGAGGGCTATGGGAAGATTCTCATCGACGATGACGACCAGGGTGCTCGGCAGCCGGCGCGACAGGCGCGCGCGATGGACCTGCGGGTGTCCCTCGGCGCGAATCTCCAGCGAGTCGAGCGCGTTCCAGATCGAGTACGTCGTGCCCAGCCGCAGCCGAGCGGCGATGTCCGACGAGCGCGCGAAGCGCGTGCCGCGCACCTCGACTTGCTGCACCCTAAAGAAGGCCAGATCGTGCCCCCACCAAGGCACCGTGACGATCCCGATGAGGAGAAGCACGATGCCCGCCGCATACCAGCGCAGGCGACGGCGCGAGTGGCCGGTGGCGCCCACGACGACCGGATCGGGGGTACGAGGCCCGGTCACGCCGCCCCTCCCGTCGCGAGCAGCGCAAGCAACTCCGGTCCGGTGCGGGTGATGTCGCCGGCCCCCATGGTAAGCACGACGTCGCCCTCCCGCACGAACTCCGCGAGAGCTTCGGCTACGGCGTCACGCGTTCCCGTCCATGCGATCGTGCTTCCCGCTCGCAGCATGCGATCGGCAATCAGCGCCGAGGAGACACCAGCGATCGGCTGCTCGCGTGACGGATAGAGTGCGGTCAGGAAGAGCGCGTCGCCCGCCGCCAGCGCGTCGGCGAAGCCGTCGGCGAAGTCGCGCGTGCGCGAATACAGATGTGGCTGGAACGCCACCACGATCCGACGACCAGGGTAGGCTTCGCGAGCGGCCGAGATGGTGGCCGCGACCTCGGTGGGATGATGCGCGTAGTCGTCTACGACATCGACTCCGGCCGCCTGGCCGAGCCGCTGGAAGCGCCGCTCGACGCCGTGAAAACCCTCCAGGCCGGGTCGCAAGCGTTCGAACGTCGCGCCTAACGCAAGACCGCACGCGAGCGCTGCGAGAGCATTCCGCACGTTGTGAAGACCCGGGACTCGCAGCGCAAGCTCGCCCAGCGCCTCGCCGTCGAATCGCACCGCCACGGCGGTGCGCCCATCGCCGTGGGACGTGGGCGTGCCGACAAGTCGCGCGTCGGCCGAGTCGATGCCGTATCGGATGACCTTAGCGCCCGTCGCGACGTGGAGCGACGCCGCGCCCGCGTCGTCGGCACAGAGGACAATCGTGCGCGCGGGGGCGAGAAAGGCGGCGAAGGTATTCCGGATGTCCTCGAGGTCGCGATAGATGTCGAGGTGATCCGCCTCGACGTTCGTGACCACGGCGATCGTCGGGGTAAGCGCGAGGAAGGATCGATCGTACTCGTCTGCCTCGACGACGAAGAGGCGATCGCCGTCGTAGCGCAAGTTTGCCCCCCACTGGCCGACCCGGCCCCCGACGACCCCCGTCGGGTGCAATCCCGCCGACGACAGCGCCTCGGTGGTCATGACGGTCGTGGTGGTCTTGCCGTGAGTACCGGCAACCGCGATGAGCGTTCCGCCGCTGACCGCCTCGCCTAACGCCTCGGCGCGCCTTACGACGGGCAGGCCCCCCGCCCGTGCGGCCGCGAGCTCCGGAAGGTCGCGCGGCACCGCAGACGACACCACGACTGCCCGGGCGTCCGCGACGTGACGCGCCGCGTGCCCCTCCTCGAGCGCCACACCGAGCGCCTGCAGGTCGCCCGCATCGCCAAGGGCGGCATCACACCCCGTGACCGCCACGCCGCGCCGCACGACGAGCTCGGCGAGCGCGCGCATGCCGGCGCCGGCAATGCCGACGAAGTGAACCGGCCGCGGGTCGGTGGCGTCGAGAAGTGACATCGTCAGTCTAAATCTAGCGGCGCGCGACAAGCGCCGTCACGACGATTCGACCGTTCGATCCAACAGCGCAACGAGACGCGACGCAATGACCGCCGAGGCTTCGGGTCGTCCCCGCGCCATCGCCGCCGCCGACCACGCGGCGCGCAGCGACGGATCGCGCGCGACCTCGGCCACGACCTGCGCGAGGTGCGTCGGTGTGGCGTCGCGCTGCGGCATCCAGCGCGCAGCTCCCACGTGCTCGAGCGCACGCGCATTCGCCGTTTGATGATCGGCCGCCGCTGTGGGTAGCGGCACCAGGAACATGGGAATGCCCCACGCACACAGTTCGGCCGTGGTCATCGCGCCAGCCCGGGCGATTGCCAGGTCGGCCACCGCATAGGCATCCACTATCGGGGAGAGGTAGGGACGCACGATGATGCACCCCGACGCACGCGAGGCGTGGCGCGTGAAGTGATCGCGCCCCGTCCCCCAGATCACCCCCACCCCCGGCGGGAGCCCGTGTGCGACCCAACCGTCCACGAGCGCGTTCAGCGCCGCCGATCCCTGGCTCCCGCCAAACGCCAGCACGACAAGTCGCACCGAGGAATCGAACTCCCAAACTCTGCGTAGCACTTCCCGGTCCGGCCGAATCGCGGGCGGGGGCTCAATCGGGTTTCCGGTGTCGACGACCCGCCCGCGGACGCTCGCCGGCAGTCGCTCGGCCGCCTCGGGAAAGCCGAGATACACCTCGCGCGCCGAACGGGAGAAGAGCGCGACCGTCCGGCCCGGAAAAGAGTTCTGCTCCTGCAGCACGTAGGGAAGCGATCGGGCTGCCGCAAATGCGAGCGCTCCCGAGGCCGCGTAGCCGCCGGTCGCCACCACGAGGCGCGGCGCTTCTTCCTCCGCCAGCGCGGAGAGGCGGCGCCAGGCCTTGGCCAGCCCGACTAGCGTACGCCAGTTTCGCCAAGGCGCGCTCCGATAGATTGGATGGAGGTCGAGCAGCGTATGGGGAAATTCGGTATCGGGGAGGATCACGCGTTCGATACCGCGCGCCGCGCCAACGAAATGCGGTCGCACCTCAGGCCGTACCCGCACCAGCGCGCGCGCAATCGCGAGCGCCGGGTACAGGTGCCCGCCCGTCCCACCTCCGGTGAAGAGGACGCGCATGCCGATCCCCCTAACCGGGGTCAGTGGCCGCGGCGCCGAGGGCCCGCTCCCTGCTGCTTCCGATGTTCACGAGGATACCGGTCAGCACGAAGCTCAGGACGAGGTTGGAGCGACCGAAGGAGATGAACGGGAGCGTAAGTCCGGTAGTCGGGAGGAGTCCGATAACCACCCCGATATGCAGGTACGCGGTGATCGACATCGTGCAGGTGACACCGATAGCGACCAACTGGAGAAAGCGAGAGCGCGCCTGCTTTGCGATGCGGAAGCCGAGCCACGTGTAGAGTGCGTACACCAGCACGATCATCGTCATGCCGAGGAAGCCCCATTCTTCGCCGATGTTGCTGCCGATGAAGTCGTTGTATCCGAAGGGGATCCACCCGTACTGCTGCAGCCCCTGACTGAACCCCTTTCCGGTCACGCCACCGGAGCCGACGGCGATCAGCGACTGTCGCAACTGGAAGTTGATCGTCTCGGGCGCATCGCCCGACCCCATGAACGAAAGCAGGCGTGACATGGCGTACTGCCGCTTCGCCACCTCGTGCCACAGAAGCGGCGCGGCAAGGATGCCAAGGAGGATGAAGTGCCCGATGCGCACGTCGGCCGAGAAGAGGATAATTCCCATCAGCAGCGTGTAGAGCATCGCCACCGAGAGGTCGGGCTGGAAGAAGGCAATCACGTCGAGGATCCCGACCACCACCAGGAACGGCAACAGTCCCTTCGTGAGCCGGCGCATCTGCTCACCCTTCTTGAGGACGAGCATCGCCGTCCAGACGATCACCGCGAGCTTACCGAACTCCGATGGCTGCACCGACGCTCCGAAGATGAAACGTCGCGATCCGTTGACGGATGGCGCGATCGAGTGGGTGAACGGCAGAACGGTGATGAGCATCAGCACGATCGTGACGATCATCAACGGCCACGCGAGCTTCTCGTAGCGGGCCGCGTCGAACTTGGCTGCGACGGCGAACCCGACGATTCCGACCCCGACACCCACCAGCTGCTTCAGGAAGTAGTACGTGGAGTTGTGGTTCGCCTGCATGGCCACGAAGGCACTCGCGCTATAGAGGGTGGCCAACCCGAACGCCGTCAGCACCATCGCGACAAGGACGAGCGCCCGTCCCTCGGCGCTCACGGACCAGCGTTCGCGCTCCCGGTCGGGATCGTGCATCAGGACGCTCCTCGGGCAGCCGCCGCGAAGGCGCGCCCTCGCTCTTCGTAATTGTTGAACATGTCGAAACTCGAGCACGCGGGCGCGAGAAGCACCGCGTCACCTGGGCGCGCCAGCGCGCGGGCGCGCGCGATCACCAACGCGAAATCCCCATCGACGCGGTGCACGGCCGCCCGTCCTGCGAGGTCCGCCTCGATCCGAGCCGCCGCCTCGCCATAGGCGATGACGTGCCGGCAGTGGCGAGCCACCGAGTCGCCGAGCGCTGTGTACGGTTCTCCCTTGTGACGTCCGCCGAGCAACAGGACCGTCGGGCGCGTCATGCTCTCGATCACCACGCGCGACGCCGCGATATTCGTGGCCTTCGAGTCGTTGATCCAGACTACGCCTCCGACATCGGCGACCGTCTCCAACCGATGTGGCGGGGGGTGGAAACCGCGCAAGGCAGTTGCCAGTCGGTCCCGGTCATCGAGGCTTTCGTGCGCCGAGTCCGCGGTCATCACGGCCAGCACGGCCGCCAGCGCATTGGCGACATTGTGGTCGCCGAGCAGTGGGAGTTCGTGACGTGGCAGCAGTTCCTTGTCGCGTACGATCAGCCGGCGCGTCCCCGCTCCACCGAGAAAGGCATCAGCCAGTCGCCCCGAGACGGCGAAGCGGTGCTGCACGCCACGAACGGGCCGAACCATTGCCATGACCGCGGGGTCGTCGGCGTTCACGACCCACCGCGAGGCGTTGGTGGCGTGACGCAAGAGCAGCGCCTTGTCGGCATAGTAGTCCTCGACACGGTCGTATCGATCGAGGTGGTCGGGGGACAAGTTCGTGATCACCCCGACGGCCGGGTTGATCGAGGGCGTGTCATGAAGCTGAAAAGACGAGAGTTCAAGCGCCACCCACGCTGGAGGAGTGCGTCGCAACGCCACCTCACTCAGCGGCATGCCGATATTTCCGGCGGCCACGGCGTCCTCACCAACGCCTCGCAGCAGGTGCGCGATCAGCGCGGTGACGGTCGTTTTCCCGTTCGTCCCCGTGACGGCGATGTAGCGCAGTCCGGGCATGACCGCGAGCCCCAGTTCGATCTCGCTGATGACCGGTACGCCGGCCGCGTGCGCGGCGGTGAGCGGGGCAGCGTCGGGCGGAACGCCCGGGCTGGCGACGACGAGCGACGCGTCGGCGATGCGTCGGATGTCGTGGCCGCCGACCTGGGCATCGACGCCGAGCGCTGCCACCACTGCCCCCTGCGCCGCAACGGAGGCGCCCCTGCCGGCATCGGACGCGTAGACGCGCGACCCGAGACGACGCAGCAGGGTGCTGGCGGCCGTCCCGCTGCGCCCGAGTCCGACGACGGCTATTTCGCCCCGCGTCCACTCGTAAGGCGGCGTCATCGCAATTTCAGCGTCGTGAAGGCGATGAATGCACAGAGGATCCCCAGGATCCAGAATCGGACCACCACCTGTGTCTCTTTCCATCCCTTCAGCTCGAAGTGATGATGGAGCGGTGCCCGGAGGAAGACACGATGCTGTCTCGCGTATTCGAGGCCGTGGCGACGACGCCGGATCTTGAAGACAGCGCGTTGGATGATCACCGAGGTGGTTTCCGCAGCGAACACGCCTCCGACGAACAGGAGGAGAAACTCGCTCTTGAGCAGGATCGCAATCGCTCCAAGCGCGCCACCGAGCGCGAGCGAGCCGGTGTCGCCCATGAAGACCTGCGCGGGATGCGCGTTGTACCAGAGGAAGCCGATGCAGGCCCCGGCCAGCGCGAGACAGTAGACGGTGAGCTCCCCCGCACCGCGCAGGTAGAACAGCTGCAGGTAGGCGCTCGCGTCAACCCGCCCCATGACGTAGGCGAAGAGCGCGAAGGTGACGATGGCGATCGCCGTGAGCCCCGCCGCCAGGCCGTCCAGCCCATCGGTGAGATTCACCGAGTTGCTAACGCCCGTGAGAATGAACGTGGTGAACGGGACATAGAGCCAGGAGAGCGCAGCCGACGCGGGGACGATCAGCACGTATTTGAGGAACGGAACGGTCGTCGATGCACCGGGAAGGGTGGACACCGGATACTGCCAGAGGATGTAGCCGAAGATCAACCCGATCGACACCTGTCCGGCGAGCTTATAGCGCTCCACGAGCCCCTCGTTCTTCCGCCCTTCCCGCTTTTGCTTCAGCTTGAGATAATCGTCCACGAATCCGATCCCACCCATCCACACCGTCACCAGGAGCGCCAGCAGCACGTACCGGTTGTCGAGCCGTGTCCAGAGCAACGTCGGGATGATCGCACACACGAGGATGATCAACCCACCCATCGTCGGCGTCTCGCCCTTCGATTGGTGCGAGTCCGGCGTTCCTTCCCGAATCCCCTGCCGCACGCTCAACGCCTGCAGGCGCCTGACGATGGCCGGACCGATCAGGAACGACAGGAGCACGGCCGTGACCGCGGCCGCGGCCGCACGGACCGAGATGTAGTTGATCAGTCGGAGCGGCGGAAAGTCGGAGATGTAGCGCGATAGAAGGAAGTGGAGCACAGAATGGTTTTAGAAGACGAGAAGACGATCGCGCTGCGCGACTACGATGCGGGGAGCGGAGGTTCGAGCCCGGCGAAGCGACGCAGGTGGGGAAGGAGGCGTTCCAGTCGCATGCCGCGGGAGCCCTTGAGCAACACGACGGCATCGGCGGGAAGGCGGGGTGAGAGGAGTGGCCAGAGGGCGTCGGCATCCGGCGCCGTCAGCACCCGGGGGTCGTTCGGTGCAAGGCGCGCGAACGACGCTTCAAACTCGCCGACGCCAGCGATGACCTGCGCGTCGGAGGTGAGCGCCCGACGGGCGATCTCCTCGTGAAGTGCGGTGCCCTGCCCCCCCAGTTCCAGCATCGAGCCGAGGATCGCGACCTGAGGCCGCCCGGCGCCGACCGCCGCGAGGAGGCTTAACGCCTCTCGTGCGGAGGCAGGATTGGCATTGTAGGCGTCATTCAGCACGAGGAGCGAGCCGTAGGACTCGAGCGTGCTCCGCATCGAGAGCTGTGCCAGCGACGCCATCGCATCCGCCGCCTCCACGTCCGGCACACCGCAGGCCCGGGCAACCGCCAGCGCGAGTAACGCATTTCGCAGGTTGTGTGCGCCCAGCAGCGGGACGGTGAGGGTGACCGCGCCGAAGGTAGCCCATCCGCGACCATCCATCCCGATTCCGAACCGATCCGGGACGACGTCCCCGGCGCTCGTGCCCGCCTCGACAAGTCGACGCCCCGTCGCGCGAGCCTCCCGGCCGATTTCCGGCTGCTCTGCCGGCGAAATCGCGAGCGACACTCCTTCGAAGACGGCGCATTCCTCGCGCAGCACGCCGGCGAGGTCGCCCAGCCCTTCGAGATGCTCCTCGCCGACCGACGTGACGACGGCGATGTCGGGGTCGACGAGGGCGCGCAACGCGCTCACCTCACCGGGATGATTGGTCCCGATTTCGACGACCGCGATCGCCGCCTCGTCCGGGATGGCGAGGAGGGTGAGCGGGACGCCGATGTGATTGTTCAGGTTCCCGCGCGTAGCGTGTACCTCGAAGCGCGCTGACAGTGCGGCCGCGATCAACTCCTTCGTGCTCGTCTTGCCATTGGAACCGGCCACGGCCACGATTGTCCCGCCCCACGCCCGTCGCCGGAAGGTGCCTAACGCTCCAAGCGCGTGGGTAGTGTCGTCCACTACGAAGGCTGGTACCCCGAGCCCGACCACCCGCCTCGCGTCGGACGCGACAACCGCCGTGGCGCCACGACGCACCGCCTCGGCCATGAAGTCGTGCGCGTCGTATCGCTCGCCGATAAGGGCGACAAAGAGGTCGCCGGTGGCGACGGTTCTCGTGTCGGTCGCGACGCGCGTCAGAGGTTGCGGCCCCGAGGGCCGCGCCCCCGTCAGCTGGGACCTGAGCGCCTGCGTCACGCGATCGAGCGTCCAGAAACTCACGGCCGCCCCCGGACCGACGTCGCGGCCAATTCGTGGACGATCGCCTTCTCATCAAACGGATACGAGGTCGTCCCCCGGATCTGGTATGTCTCGTGTCCCTTGCCCGCCAGCACCACGACGTCGTCTTCCGTTGCCAGCGCCAGCGCTCGGGCGATGGCCGTACGCCGGTCCTCGATGCGCTCGTGTGCGTCATGCATCCCGGATTCGATCTCGTCGAGAATGCGCTCGGGATTCTCCGTGCGCGGATTGTCGCTCGTCAGGATGACGGTATCGGCGAGTCGCTCGGCGATCGCGCCCATGATCGGTCGCTTGCCGCGGTCACGATCGCCGCCGCATCCGACGACGAGGATGAGGCGCCCCACCGAAAACGGACGCACCGCGACGAGCGCGCGCTGCAGCGCGTCCGGCTTGTGCGCGTAGTCTCGCAGGACGACAGGCTGCTCAAGGATACGCTCCAGCCGCCCCGGCACCTGGGGGAGCGTCGACAGGCGCTCGGCGACCTGCGTCGGGGAGTGGCCGAGCGCCCACGCGACCGCCGCCGAGCCTAACGCGTTCGAGATGTTGAAGTCACCGATCAACGGGAGGGACACGGACGCCGACCCGTCCGGCGTTTCGAGCGTCCACCGGCTGCCACTCGGCGACAGCTGCACGTCGCGCGCGCGCACCTCGGCGGAGCGGCTCTCCAGCCCGTAGCGGACGATCCGCCTCGACGAGGGAAGCGCGCGCCACGTCTCCACGTCATCGTTGATCACCACGACACCATCGGGCGCGACCAGGTCGACGAGCCGCGCCTTGGCGGTGAAGTATGCTTCCATCGTGCCGTGATAGTCCAGATGATCGCGCGACAGGTTGGAGAAAGTCGCCGCGGCGAATCGGAGCCCCTCGACCCGCTCCTGGTCGAGCGCGTGCGACGACACTTCCATGGCGACCGTCCGAACCCCGCTCTCGACCAACAAGCGTAGCACGCGCTGCAGCTCGACCGGCCCGGGAGTGGTCAGTCCGGCCCCACCCGGTAGCGTGCGTCCCTCGCTCCCCACGAGCACGCCGAGCGTGCCGAGGGATGCCGCCGCCGCTCCCGGCCCATCGAGGAGATGGCGCAACATCGACGCGGTCGTCGTCTTGCCGCTCGTGCCGGTCACACCAACCATCGATAGCGAGCGTGCAGGAAAGTCGTGGAACGCCGACGCCGCGACGGCGGCGGCACGCCGACCCTCGCGGACGACGAGCGACGGGAGTGTCGTTCGTGCGTCGTCCTCGACGAGAGCGACCGCAGCGCCCGCGTGGGCCGCCGCATCGAGGAAGTCATGCCCATCGCGCTCGCTTCCGCGCACGGCGATGAATGCCCCTCCCGCCCGCACCTGACGCGAGTCATCGGTGATCGCCGAGATGCGGGCCGGCAGCGTACCGACGACGCGCTCGAGCAGTTCCTCGTCGCGCAGTGCGCGCACGATCTGGTCGATCGCCACCGATCGATCGGTGAGAGCGGTCACGGACGCGCGAGTCGGACGAGGGCACCGGTGCGTGAGGGCGCACCGGCGGCAGGCGACGTAACGCCGCCACCAGTCGCCGTCAGCTGCACGCGGAATCCTGCGCGGTGAAGCTCTCGCACCGCCACCCGTAGCGGCAACCCGCGCACGTCAGGCACATGAACCACACGGGTGAGCCGTGGTTGCTCACGGAGTGGACGCGAGATGTCGAAGCGCGCCGGTTCCTGCATCTCGGGATCGGGGGTGGAATCGACCCACGCCGCACGCGGGGTGGGCGGCGCCGATTGCGGATCACCCGTGGAATCGGTCGCCACCGCTCCGGCGGCAACCTGTCGAACAGCGGCGGAGGCGGGCGCGCCGACGATCGCCGGCGGCGGCACGAGGTAGGACTCGCGACGCCCGGTCAGCTTGCCCCAGTCGAGCGATGCATTGCGCGCGGCAACTGCGGCGGTGATGATCGCCTTCGCCACGGGCGCCGCCGTCTTGCCGCCGAAGTATGAGCCGCGCGGATTGTCGATCTTGATGAGGACCACATACTGCGGTTTGGCGGCCGGGAAGAGGGCGACAAACGACGACGTGTAGGTCTGCGTGCCCCCGCGGCCGTAGCGCCCACCAACGGTTCGGCGCGCGGTGCCGCTCTTGCCCGCCACGTCGAACGTTGCCAGTCCCGCGTCCTGCGCAGTGCCGCTGTCCACCACGCTCTCCAACATCCGCATTACCGTCCGCGTCGTCTTCTCGTCGTAGACCCGTCGCACGGCGCGCGGCTGGTGCTGGTACGTCACGTGTCCGTCCGCGTCGCGGATTTCCTTGATGAGCGCCGGTGCCATGAGTTCCCCGCCGTTGGCGAGCGTTCCGTACGCCAGTGCGAGTTGAAGCGGCGTCACGGCGACCTCGTAGCCGATCGCGAGCGAGTGATGCGACTGGATCGACCAGCGCTTCGGGATGTTGAGCGTCCCGCCGGACTCCTGCGGGAAGGAAATGCCCGTCGGCGTCCCGAAGCCGATGTCGCGATAGAGCGAGAAGAGTTCGCCGTCTTTGAGCCGCTCGCTGAGGCGCGCGATGCCCACGTTACTCGAATAGCGGATCACGTCGGTCACCGACATCGACGCGGCCTTGTGGAGGTCGGTGATGCGTCGGCCGAAGACTTCGTACACGCCGTTCGAGGTATTGATGATTTCGGTCGGGGTGGTCTTCCCCATCTCGAGGAGTCGGCCCACGAGGAAGGGCTTGAGCGTCGAACCCGGCTCGAACGGTTCCACGATCGTCATCGGGGCGGCGAGGCGGATCCGACGGCGATTGCTCGACAGGCAGCGAATCTCCCCGGAATGCGGATCGAGGATCACCACGTCGCCGCCATCCGCATTGAGGCGACCGACCGCATCGTCGAGCGCCTGGTCGCAGATATCCTGCAGTACCTGGTTGATCGTGAGGCGTACCGAGTGCCCGGGACGGGGCGGCTCCGTCAGCATGTCGGGGGTTGCGAAGCGATTGCCGTTGGCGGCACGGAGCGTCTGCGCGCGACCCGGCTCGCCTCGCAGGAGCGAGTCGAGTAGGAGCTCGATCCCCTCCGAGTTGCTGCCGTCAAGGTCGGCCCTCCCCACGAGCTGCCGAGTACCGGCCGACTGCACGTAGACGCGATCGCCAGCCGGCGCCGACCGGACCCCCGGCACCTTCATCAGGTCCGCAACCTTGGAGGGCTGGAACCGCTCGCGCAGGTCGTACCACTTGCGCTTCTTGTCGAGGACCGGGCGCGCACGGCTCGCCGGGACGCCCAACTTGAGCAGCGTGCGAAACAGTCCCTGTCGGTCCTTCATGTCGTCGAGCTTGAAGCTGAGCTTGACCAACTCACGGCTGCGGGCGAGCGACACCCCGGTCGCATCCTCGATCTCGCCGCGTGGCGCCGGCAGCGACGCCTCGGCGGTATGCTGGTTGACCGCGCGACGCGCCCACGCCTCGTGCTCGAATAGCTGCACCTGTGCGGCCCGTGCGACGAGCGCAATCGAGAAGACGGCCAGAACGCCGTGTACGATCGACAGTCGGCTGGGTGTGATCATGAGATCTCTGCCGTCTCCTCAGTTCCTGGCGCGCGGCACCGGCATCGGCAGCCGGATGCTCTGCGAGTCGCTGGCGTACTTCAATCCCAGCCGTGCGACGGCGATCGGCCCCAGACGGCCGATGCTGGTGGCGCTGCGAATGTCGTTCACAAGGCGCGACCGCTCAGCCTCGAGTTCCTTGTACTGGCTCTCGAGCTTTCGCATCTCCACCGCCTTTTCGTAGCCGATCGTGCGTCGCCATACCACGCCCGCCATAACTATGACGAACGCGCCAAGCGCGAGGGCGATCTTGACGCGACCGCGCGCGGCTACGCGGCGCTTTGCCATGCTCGGAGTCTCGCGCTGCGCGCGCGAGCGTTGGCCGCCACCTCGTCGGCGGCTGCAGTGATGGACCGTCGCGTCAGCTGGCTCCCCAACGCGCTCCCGCGACATGTGCACATCGGCTGGCGCGGCGGACAGATGCAGGCCGTGCTCCACTCGCGAAACGCATGCTTCACCAGACGATCCTCGCCCGAGTGATAGGCAATCACGGCAAGCGTCCCGCCCGGACGCAGGTGGTCACGCAGCACGGGCAGGGCGCGCGCGAGCCCCGCGAGTTCATCGTTGATCGCAATGCGGACGGCCTGAAAGAGACGTGCGAAGTCCGCTGCGCCAGAGGTGGCCCCGAGGACGGCGCGGATCGCGCCCACGAAATCGTCGCTGGTGACAAACGGGCGATTCGCCCGCCGGCGCGTCACCTCGCGTGCTAGGCGTGGCGCACGGCGCTCGTCGCCATACTCGCGAAAGACCCAGGCGAGTTCCCCTTCGGGCGCCGAATTCAGGAACTCCGCAGCTGAGGATGTCGCGTCAGTGCCCATGCGCATGTCGAGAATGGCGCCTGGGCGAAAGGTGAAGCCGCGCGTCTCGTCATCGAGCTGGTGGGATGAGACGCCGAGATCGAGCAGGATTCCGTCGAATCGTTCCGCGGCCAGCTCGGGGAGGGCGTCGAGGTCAGCGTAGTTTCCGCAGTGGATGGACAGCGCCCCGGACGATACGAACGGCGCGAGCCGCAGGTACGCTTCGCGCACCGCCTGTGGATCGCGGTCGAGGCCGGAGACGCGCGCACCACCCTCCAGCAGTGCCAGTGCGTGCCCGCCGCCCCCCAGGGTGCCATCGAGGACATGCCGTGCGTTGCCTAACAATTCAGCCACCTCGCGCGCGAGGACCGGCGCATGGTAGGCGCTTTCCCAAGTCATGCGGCCAGTTGAGGGACGCGTCATTCTAGCCGCGCTCGGAAGGATGCGTCAAGTGCTTGTGTCTAGACGAGTTATGCACATGACGTGCATTGCTTACCGTCACGTCGCGAAGGCGGACAAGGAAACAAGAAGCCCGCCACCGCAGCTGCGGTGGCGGGCTTCGCATGGGAATCACGGGCTGACCGGGCCAGACTACTTGCAGAGGGCCTTCTTCTGGCTGTCGCCGTAGGGCGTCAACTGTTGCAGCGCCTGCATCAACTGTCCCGCCTGATCAGGGAATGCCGAAGCGCCCTGCGGAATCAGGATATTGGCATTGACCAGCGCATCCGAGGCCCGAGTGGCCACCTCGCAACTCTTCGTTTCCGCATTGCCCTGCAGGAGGGTCTGTCCGAGCACGAGATTGATGAGCCCCTGCAAGAACTTCGCGGTGGGAGTGGCGTTGACCTTGTCCGAGTAGGCTAGGATGGCAAGGATCGGGGCCGCATTATCCGCAACCTTCGGATTCTGCGCGTTCCAGTCCTTGTACATCTTGTTGCCCTGCGTGAGCGCCATGCCAGCAATGGTTTCTTTGCTGTCGCCGGCGGTCTCGGCCGCTTTGAGCGCCGCAACCATACTGTCCGGCTGGTTCATGTCGCCAAAGGCTTGCGCGATCATGAGGTTCGCGCCGGCGATCTTCGGATCAATAGCCACGGCCTTCCGCAGCGCGACCAACGACTGTGAGACTTGACCGGCCTGACGAGCCAACTGTCCTTGGAGCATCCACAGTCCCGCGTTGTCCGGGAACTTCGCCGTGCCGCGCCCTGCGACTTCCGCCGCCTTCGCCGTGTCGCCCGAAAGGACGTACGCTGACGCAAGTCGCGTGAAGAACGAGGTATCGGCAGCTGCAGTGTCGGCCTTCACCATCTCCTCGCCGATGCCGGCCGCAGTCTTGTATTCCTTGAGGGCGAGATAAATGCGCCACTGCAGGCGGATGAGCGACGGATCGCCCGGATTCTGCTTCACCGCCTCGTCAATGATCGGGCGCGCCACCTCCGGCTTGCCACTCGCCGCGATGACGTTGACGACGGTTTCGGTCAGGCGGGCATTGGTCGGGTCGAGCGCGAGGAGGGTGGTCAGCGACTTGATCTGCTGCTCATCCATCTTCTTCTCGCCGTACGCATCGGAGACGAGGGCGAGCGCACGCCGGTTTTCAGGATGCAGCTTCACCACGTCCTCGGCGTACTTGATGATCGAGTCCGCGCCCCACTTCTGCGAGTTCGCGATCTCGAGCAGGCACACGCGCGACATCACCGAGTTGGGATAATCCTTCAATCCCTTCTGCGCGTCGGCGATCGCGTCGGCCCACTTGCTCTGGCGGGCATCGAGCGTGCACTTCTTGATATCGTCGAGCGGCTTCCGCGCGTCATCGATGTTTTTGGACACGCCTTTGGCAATGTCCCCAATCTTGGCCCCAGTCACCTTCGGCAAGGGCTGCACCATGCCCTCGCCGCGCACCAGGAGGAGCTGGCCATCGAACTCGAAGCCGGCGTCGGTCTTGGTGACCCGCCCTTCCACGTACTCCTCAGCGCGAATCAGGTTGGCGAGCTGCTTGGCATCGTTGGCGTTCAGCGGCTCGCTCGTCGAATACCCGGACTGGACAAGGGCGTTGTCGATGTCGGTCTTGGGGATGACCCAGAGCGTCCGCATCATGAAGTCGCCCCCCATCCGCTCGCGAAGCTGGTCCGCCAGCTGCGCACCAAGACCACGTTCGTTGGAACGGAGCACGGGCACCATGAAGCGAGGGCCGGGACTCTGGCCGCGCTGCAAGGTTTGCTGCTGCGCGACGAGTTCCGACGGGGAACCCTCGATCGCGAGCCCGATCAGGAGAGCCGCAATCACGCGACCATGGCGCTGCCAAGCCGTCACTCTGATGTCCTCCAAGGGGTTATTCATGGCCTACACCACCCCGATTGTCAGGGTCCGTTGATACCTGCGTGAATGGGCGAAGAGGGATTCGAACCCCCGACATCCTGCGTGTAAAGCAGGCGCTCTAACCAACTGAGCTATTCGCCCGCCGGCTGCGTGCCTACTTGAGGATGGCCATCGGTACCAGCACGCAGTAGCCGACGACTAGAAGGATGGGTGCGATCGTCTCCCCGCCTCGCCAGAGATCCCAGAATCCGGCAAGTATGGTGAGAAGCGCAAGCCCCCAAAACAAAAGTGGCCGCGATCGCGGCGATGGGCTCGGTTGTGCCATAAGGAACGAAGGATACGGGCGCTCGACACGTAGTGTCAAGCGCATAAGTCTGCGGCGGTTACGCTTAATCCTCCCTCAATGTTGGACCGTCGCTCGCGCTCGGCGCCACCTGATTGAGTAGTTGTTCAATCGCGCTCTCCCGCTCGCGACGTTCCGCCTCGGCATCCGCCGCCAGCATGGCCCGCAAGCGCGCCTTGTCGCGACGGCGACGCGCGACGTAAAACGGGCCGACGAAGAAAATAAGGATAACGGCGACAATTGTGACGTCGGTCACCAACGCGAGCGCGCCGTATCGACGCCGCGTCCGATCTCGAAAGCGCTGCTCGAACTGTCCTTGGGTCAAGCCGTTCGCGCGACGCAATGCACGATCGAAGCTTCCGTCCTGCTTCCAGTATCGCAGAAGCAGGGTGAGTCCGCCCCGAGGATCCAGCTCGGCCAATTCAGCCACCGCCCGATGGGCGAGGGCGTACGCCGCGTCGGCCTGCAGCGATCCCGAATAGAAGCCCGAGTCGAGCGCAGCGAGCGAGGGGACGCCCCGCACGGCCAACGCCAGGTTGGCCGAGATCACCTGGTCGCGGTCCCACTCACCTGCGGCGTAGCTCGCATATCCCTCGTCGAACCAGCGCGGGGCGAGCGATCCCAGATACTCGTGCAGGGCGAGATGGGCCAGCTCGTGCCGCAGGACGCGCAGCGGATTGCCCGCCTGGGACGACGCGCCGCTCCCCTGCATGATGATGCGACGTTCATCGGGGATGGCGAAGGCCGCCCCCCACTCGGGCGCGCCGGCGCCGATCAGCTCACGAAACGCCCGGCGGTCAGGGGCGATCTGGATCAGGACGCGCTCCGATGGGCGCGGCAGCCCTGGAAAGGTGTCGGTGGCGATCGCCTGATCGAGGAGCGATCGCGCCAACGCTTCGTCCCCCGCAAAGGCGTCTACCGCGAATCGACCGCGCTCCGTGCGCTTCCCTCCCACCTGTCCGTCGGCCTCCCGAGGCTGGAGCGCCAGGGCGAAGAGGGCAACAGAGAGAGCGACCGCCAGCGCTACGCGGAGCGCGGCGGGTTTCCTCCGCTTTCGACCTCTTGCAGGACCTCGGTGCAGCGCTTCCCCCATGGACTGAACTTGTTCGCGCGCGCGCCGTCGCGCCACGCGCCAAGCGCCCCCTCCCGGTCACCTGCGAAGAAGATCGCTCGCCCGAGTTCGTAATGCGCCTCGATGAGATTGGGGCCGAGGGCGATCGCCTTGCGGAGGAAGTTCTGGGCATCCTCGTACATCTCGCGCTCGAGATAGAGGAGGCCGAGGTAGTAGTGCGCGTAGAGCGTGGCCTTGCGATCGTTGTCGAGGCGGACGGCCTTGGACAGGTGCTCGATCGCCTCGCCGAAAATCTTCTTCTTCAGGCAGATGTAGCCGACGTTGACGCGTGCGAGCGAATTCTGCGGCTGGCGCATCAGGACCTTCTGGAAGTTCAGGAGCGCATCGTCGTACTTGTCCTGCAGCATCTGCGCCCAGCCGAGGAGCGACTCACCGTGCGGGTCGTTCGGGGCGAGTTCGAGGGCATGCACAAGGGCCGCTTCCGCGCCGGCGTGATCGCCTAACGATATCAGGCTCCACCCCTTCTCGAGGTAGGTCGAGGCGTTGAGGTGATCGGCGCGTGTGGGCGCCGCCACGGGCGCCGGCGCGGGGACGGTCGGGCCCGCAGGGATCGTCGCGCCGTCGTCGAGCGCTTTCCACTGCTGCACCAGTTCTTTGATGTCGTTCTTCAGCACGGCGAGGTCGCCGAGCTCCCGTTCGATCGCCCGAAACAGGGCGATGATATCGCCCTTGAGCGCCTCTCGGCGCGCGCCCGCGTCGCGCGTCGAGAGCGCGGTACGCAGCGCATCGAACTGGTCACGCAGCGTCGCCTGCAGCACAACGGTGGTGTCAGACATCGGACGAGTATCCAGCGGCGGGGACGACTGCGTCCTGCCCGGCAGCAAGGGGAACTTCGGGGTACTCGAGACAGCTGTCGATCACCTGGTGATCGTCGGGCGTGAGGAGGCGTGCGACGTCGAGGACGAAGACCATGCCTTCGGGGCGCCGCACCACGCCGATCAGGAACTCGCCGGCCATGCCGCGCGCCAGGCGTGGCGGCGGAGCAATTGCGTCGTCCGCGACCGGCCGCACGTCGACCACCCGATCCACGGTAGCTGCCACAACGTCATCGCCTAACGTGAGGACGAGCAGTCGCCGGCCGGCGACGGCGACGTCACCGGGCAGGCCGAATCGACGCCGCAGGTCGATGACCGGAACGACACGCCCGTGGTACTCGATGATCCCTTCCATCCACGACGGCATCGTGGGGATCGGGACGACCGACTCATAGCGCAGGACACGCTCGACGTGCGCGACATCGACCGCATACCATGCCGGACCGATGCCGAACGTCACCAGGCGCCGTGTCACGCCGCGCGTCACCACGCTACCTCCACGCTGCGCTGTTGGCACGCCGCGATCAGGGCGCGTGCGTCGAGGACTCCCGTCACCTCGTCACCGTCCCACGTGACCCCCAGCAGGAGCTCGTCGCCGACGTCGACCGGCGGCGGCTTGATCGTCGCAACGTCGATCGTGATGACATCGTCGACCTCATCGGCGATCAGTCCGATGCGTCGGGCCCCGCTCCGCATCACGAGGACATGCGCGCCCGCACCGGCGCCGCAGACGCCAAGCAATCGCGCCGTGTCGAATATCGGAATGGATCGCGTACCGACGCGCGAGATGCCGCGGAGGATCGTACCCTGCGAGGGCTCGGGGCGTGAACGTGTGCTGCCCACCGCCGGACGAGGCGCGCACGCGGCGTCATCGGTCGGCGGCGCGAACGGCGAGCGCTCGAGCGGGGGAGCGTCGATCGCCTCATCGAGCGCTCGCACGTCGAAGGCGAACCGTTCCCCGCCCACGCGAAACGCGAGCAGTTCCGCGGTCCCGGTGCGAGCGCGCACGCGCTCGCGGAAGCGAAGCACCGTCGGTGTGCCGTTAGGCTCGGCAGGCGTGAGCGCGGTGTCGGGAGTCAGCACGGGAGTCGGCAGCATCGGCAAAAACACGGGGGATATGCAGTAGACCGTTTCGTCACGTCGCGCGTCACGTCATCACTGACAACACGACGACGACGTGCATGCTCGCGCCTCACGCGCGGAAACCGGCGCCGACGGGCGCCAACGCGCCACGTTCGTCCAATCCACGTGCGTCCAATCCACGTGCGTCCAAGCCACGTGCGTCCAAGCCACGTGCGTCCAAGCCACGTGCAC
>JBDTUA010000002.1:0-51141 GCA_040007995.1 Gemmatimonadota bacterium
CCACGTGCGTCCAAGCCACGTGCGTCCAAGCCACGTGCGTCCAAGCCACGTGCACGCAAGCCGCGTGCGACTGCCTCGGCCACGCGATCGAGCGACGCAATCGCATCGGCGCCGGCGGCGGCGAGTGCGGCCTGGGGCATGCCGTACACGATTGATGTGCTCTCATCTTGCACGACGACGTAGCCGCCGGCCTCGCGCACGGCGCGCGCGCCACGTGCACCGTCGTGTCCCATCCCCGTGAGCACCACCGCCACGCAGCGTGCACCGAAGGCCGCCGCGGCGCTCTCCAGCGTGGGATCCGCAGCGGGCGCCACCCCATGCACCGCTGCGCCAGAAGACACCGCCAGATGCAACTGCCCATCGCGCGTGACGATGGTCGTGTGGAGCCCGCCCGGCGCGACGTATGCGTGTCCGGCACGCAGTCGGTCGCCATCGACCGCCTCCTCGACCGGGAGCGCGGAGAGTGCGTCCAGGCGTCGGGCGAGACTGAGCGTGAAGCCGGGTGGCATGTGCTGCACCACGATTACGGCGGCCGTCGAGGGTTCGAGCATTGGGACGATCTCGGCGAGCGCCCGCGGCCCACCGGTGGATGCGGCGACGACGACGACGTGCGTGGGGGCGATGTCGGCCGACACGAGTGGGGCGCGCGCGCGCACCGGCGTCCGCGCCAGAACCGGAACGGACGTGCACTGCGACCCAGCGGCGGTGCGCAGCGCCCCCAGCAGCCGCCCCTGCAGCGTAGCCAGGTCGATCGCGTCTCCCAGCGCCGGCTTCCGCACGAAGTCGACCGCCCCGAGTTCGAGGGCTCGTATCGTCGTGTCGCCGCCGTCCGCTTGTGCCGACAGCATGACGACCGGCCGCGGCGCCTCACGCATGATGTAGCCTAACGTCGCCAGGCCGTCGAGCCCCGGCATCTGCACGTCGAGCGTGACGAGGTCCGGCGCAAGACTCTGCACGAGGCGGAGCGCGGTATACCCGTCCCCCGCCTCGCCGGCGACCTCGAAGTCCGGCGACCCGCCAATCACATCGCAGACAACCCGCCGGATGAAGGCGGAGTCGTCGACGACGAGGACGCGACGGCGGCTAGAGGAGGCGTTCAGCATGCCGGATCGAGCTGACGCGCACCTGCCCGGTGGCGATGTCGAGGTAGACGCTGCGGCCGAAGTCGCCCCCCACCTCCTCGCCGACGATCGGGACTCCGGCCGCCGCAAGGGCGCGGCGTGTGGCCACGACATTCCGCTCACCCATGTTGATACCGCCCCCCTTCAGCAGGTTCGCGAACATGCTCGCGCCGCCCACCAGCCGCGCCTCGGGGCGCGCGATCGCGCCCAGCGTTCGCATCATCTCGAGCAGGAACGGAACAGCGGTGGTCGCGTACTTCGAGGGCTTTCCGGGCGCGCGTGACAGCGCCTCGTGCGGCAGGAGGATGTGTGCGAGTCCGCCGATCGACGACGCGCGATCGTACAACACGAGGGCGACGCACGAGCCGAGCCCTACGCTCGACAGCATGCCCCGCTCGAGCAGCGCGGCCGCGTCGCCGACGTTCACGTGCACGTCGTGGGGGGCGAGAGGGAGCGTTCCGAAATCCACGACTCAGGCCAACCGCAGTGCGGTGTCGATGTTGTTGCGCGCCATCGGATTCTCGGGCGCCAGGGCCAGCGATCGCTCCCAGTCCTTCATGGCCTCGCTCCGCTCGCGACGCCGAAAGTGGATGTTCCCCAGCTTCAGCCAGACGTCGCCGCCAAGGTCAGGGGCGACACGTACGGCGCGCTGGTAGCACTCGAGCGCCTCGTCGTAGCGACCGGCGCGATAGTGCAGGTCGCCGGCGTTCTTGTGAAGTTGCGGGAGCGTAGGATCCTCCAGCTGTCCGCGCTCCACCATGGCGGCCGCGTCGCCGTAACGACCGCGGCGCTCGAGCGCGGTCGCGAGATTGTTCAACAGGACCGCTGCATGTGGGTGGACATTCGTCCCCTCGGTGAGCACCGCGATCGCGCGATCGAGTTCCCCGAGGATCGCTGCGACGAGGCCGGCGTAGTGGAACCAGGCCGGCGGGCGTACCCGCGTGCCCCAGAGCACTGCCGCTTCCCGCAGCAGCACATCGGCCGTCGGAACGTCATGACGCCGGATCGCGAGCACCGCCGACGCGAGGCGCACGGTGGGATCGCTGGGCAGCAGCTGGTCGGCCCGCGCCAGCGCGAGTCGCGCCTCCTCCAGCCGACCAGACCGCTCCAGCGCGCAGGCAAGATTCAGGTAGGTTGTCCCTCGTGCGGTCGGGTGCGACGCGGCCGAGCGCAGGAGGCGCACGGATTCCTCAAGCCGACCTTGTCGCAGCGCCAGCAGGCCGAGATAGAATTCTCCATGCTCGTCGCCCGGTTGCAGTTCGGTGACCCGGCGAAACTCGCGCACCGCTTCATCGAGCATCCCGGTCTTGTAAAACGCGACGCCCAGGTTGCGATGCTCCGAGACGCGCGCCTCGTTGCTGAGCTGTTCCGGAGCGTGGGTGCGTCCGACCCGGTGCACAAAGCCGGCGGTGATCAGGCCATAGAGCGCCTTCCCGACCTCGAACTCGCCCAATCCCGACTCGTCGATCAGCATCGAGACGTCGCGCTGTCCATCCACGAGCGGTGCCAGCATCTCCTGCGACGGCGTCAGCGCGTCTTTGCTCTCGATGATGTGCGCATGGTCGATCGCGAAGATCAGGTCGAAGCTCGAGACCTTCTTTTCGATGAGGCTCCACTCATCGACGCGTCGCGCCCCCTCCAGCAGCAGCGACTCGGGGTTGATCGAGACGAGGATGTCCTGCGCATCAGGTCGGACGTCGGCCTCGAACGAGAAGGTTCCCTGCGTCCACGTGAACAGGAAGTAGACCGCCTCCTCGATCTGGTGCTTGATGTACTGGTGCAGTTCCTCGCGGGCGAGCAGGCGCTGCGCGATGAGGATCTCCCCGAGCTTGCGGTCGGGCGATTGCCCT
Source organism: Gemmatimonadota bacterium (assembly GCA_040007995.1). Classification (GTDB taxonomy): domain Bacteria; phylum Gemmatimonadota; class Gemmatimonadetes; order Gemmatimonadales; family Gemmatimonadaceae; genus SCN-70-22. The sequence continues at coordinate 2,972 of JBDTUA010000002.1, forward strand.
TGCAGGGCGATCGCCTCGTCGAGTTCGGTCCGGGCGATGAGGCCATTCTTGACCAGCAGGTCGCCGAGCCGGTCGCGTCGGTTGACGATGGACGCGAAGCTGATGCGGCCGCGGTCAAAATAGACATTGCCGAAGGAGTGCCGGTGCGTAACGCTCAGGCAGCCACTCTTCTTCCCCATGGAGAGCAGCTGCAAAACGTCCGGCAGGGAAGCTTCACGCAGTGAGCCGCGAATAGCCATCAGCGCAACTCCTCCACCACCCGGCCATCGATGCTCGGCCACTCGGACACGACCTTCTCCGCATCGAAGAAGAACAAGTCGAGTGGCTGGGTCGCGCGGGAGAGGGCGTCGAAGTCGACCTGCTCGAGTCCGGACACCGGCGTGAAGGCGGCGTCGATGACGGATTCGATGGTCGGCGCCGCCGCGTCATCGCCACCCGGCACCGGTGTGGGGCGCCGCCAGCGTTCGGTCCCCGCCACGATCCCCATCTCCGCGACCAGCCCCGCTTCGAAACGCGAGCGCAGGCGCGTCTGCAGGCCGGTGAGCTGCGCTAACGGCCGATCGCAGGTCAGGATGATCTGACGCCCCGCCTGTTGCAGGGCATTGAAGAGATGAAAGAACTCGTCCTGCGACCGCTCCTTGCCGTCGAGCGCCTGCACATTGTCGACGATCAGCAGGTCGGCCGTCCGGTACCGGGCGCGCCAGCGCTCGATGCCGCCGTGTTGCAGTGCCGCGATCAGCTCTTCCACGTAGTCTTCCCCGTCGACGCAGGCAATCGCGAGCGGCTGCGCCTCACGCACCTTGAGAGCGTTGCCGATCGCGTGGGCGAGATGCGTCTTTCCGGCACCCGACGGACCATATACAAACAGAGGATTGTAGCGCAGCCCCGGTGCTTCGATCACGGCCGCGGCTCCCTGGATCGCCATGCGATTCTCGGGCGTCCGCACCAGGTCGTTCAGCCGATACCCAGCACGCGGGCCGGGCAGTGGATCGTTGCTCGCCACGGCGCGGACCAGGAACTCCGCTGCCTCGCGGAGGCGATCGGGATCGCGGAAGAGGGGAAGTCCGGCGCTGCGCGGATCGACGCGGATCGCCTCCGCCTCGATCGTCCGGAGTCGCTCGGCGTCGGCGGCAAATGACGCCTCGACGGCCTCGAGGTCGGGCGGTTCACGTGCCTCAAGGATGCGTTCCAGCCGATCCGTGCAGAACCCTTCCGCCGACCAGCAGGCAATCCGCTCCCCCAGCCTCACGCGCCACGACTCGACCGACTCCGCGAGCGTCGTCGCCAGGTCGCACAGGAAGGCTTCGAACTCGTCAGGCACGGGTGCGGCGGCCGCGCGCGCCGTCCCCAGGACGTGCCAGACATCGGCGACGCCCAGCGGCGTCTCCAGCAGTGACTGGTGCGCGACCAGCCGGTGGAGCGCACCTTGCAGCTCGCGGACGTTCGCCGCGGGGCTCCGGGCCAGCTCCTCCAAGACGCCGGCGGCGAAACGCACCCCGCGGTCCCCGCACTTGCTGCGCAGGATGGCCACACGCGTCTCGTAGTCCGGAACCCCGACGCCCACGATCAGCCCGCCGGCGAGTCGCGAGATGAGTCGCTCATCCACGTCGGCAATCTCGGTCGGCGGACGGTCACAGGTCATGACGATCTGCCGTCCGCTCCCCTGCAACGCATTGAACACGCGCAGCACCTCGCTCTGCGTTTCCACGCGACCGGTGAGGAACTGCACGTCATCAAGCAGCAGGAGGCCGACCCCGGCGTAACGTCGCTTGAAGCTCTCGGCCTGCCCGGTGGCGATCGCCTGGTGAAGCTGCGACACGAAGTCGTCGAGCGTCAGGTACTCGACCGCCAGCTCGGGATGGAGCTGCCGGGCATGATGCCCGATCGCGCCTAACAAGTGGGTCTTGCCAAGGCCCGACGAGCTATAGATGAAGAGCGGATTGTAGGCGGCGCCCGGCGCGTCGGCGACCGCGCGCGCCGCGGACGCGGCCAGACGATTGGCCGCGCCGATCACGAAATTGTCGAAGCGGAACCGACCGTCGAGCACGTCCTACCTCCCTGCCCCGGCGCCGGCGGCGGCGCCGAGGCGGCGCAAAACCAGTTCCGACGTCCGGCGCAGCGTCTCGAAGACTCCCGTCCCCACCAGGGCATCGGCCGCAAAGCTTGGCACGGCGCGGAAGTTCAGCGCGTCGTCGAGCTCCTGCGTCGTGCAGATCAGCTCGCGCGGGAGATCCTGCTTGTTGTACTGCATGACGACCGGCAGCCCCCGGGCGTCAACGCCCTGCTCGGCAAGCACTTCGTGCAGGTCACGCAGGCTCTCCAGGTTCTCGCCGAGCTGCCGACGCTGCGAGTCGGCGACGAAGACCACGCCGTCCGCCCCGTGGAGGACAAGCTTGCGGGTCGTACGATAGTAGATCTGGCCGGGGACCGTGTAGAGCTGGAATCGGGTCCGGAAGCCGGAGATTGGGCCGAGGTCGAGCGGGAGAAAGTCGAAGAAGAGGGTGCGCTCGTTCTGTGTCGCCAACGACACCATCGCGCCGCGCCTCGATTCCGGGACGCTGTCGTAGATGTAGTGCAGGTTGGTCGTCTTGCCGGATCGCCCGGGACCGTAGTACACGATCTTGCAGGTGATCTCCCGGGAGGCGTAGTTGACAATGGGCATGTGGCGATGCGCGGGCGTCGGGGGGGGACCCCTACGCCAGCCCCTCCAGGGCGTGGAGGAGTGCAAGTCGCAGCAAACCCGGGTTGGTTTCACGCTCGGCCATAACGACGAGCAGCAGGCCATCGCGCGACGCCGCCGCCAGGCGACCGCCGTCCGCCTCGAGCGAAATGGCGCGCACCGCGCCCACGCCAGCGACCGTCGCCGACTGGTGAGCGCGGCGATACAAAGCCGTCGCGAAGGCCGCCAGCGCGTCGAGGTCCACGTCGACGTGGGCGCTCGTCTCGATCGGCAGCGCGTCGGCAAGGGCGGTGAGGAGCACGGCGCGAACGCCGCGCATGCGCGCGAGGACCGCAAGTTCGGGGACGACCGGGCGGGCGGTCACAGCGTTTCCAGCCACTGTTCGGCGGAGCGGCGCGCCCGGTCGAGCAGGAGGCGCGGCAGGCCTGCCGGAGTCCCCGCGCCCGTGGCGACCAGCGCGACCGCCCTCGACCCGCCCGACAGCGGCCCGAGCGCCAGCGTGCCGGACTCGCACTCGACGAGGAGCCGCTCCCACGAGCCAAGTTGCAGCTGGCTGAGCGCGCGCCCGGCGTCGCCCGACAAGCCGGACAACTCAGCGCCTAACGCGTCGGAGCGATCACCACCCGACGGTGCCAGCGCCTGTCCGGCGAGCACCAGCCCCTCGTCGTCGACGAGCAGCGCCAGGCGCGCGCCACCCCGCTCGATCTCGTCGAAGAGCTCGTGCGAGGCGCGCGCGCGAGACGGCGCGGGAACGGGCGAGGCGGCAGGGGCAATAGCGAGCTGGCGCCCGGCCGCCTCGATACGCGGGTCGCCCGGCGCCGACGCACGGGCTTCCTCCCACCAGCGTAGCCCCGACGCGCGATCGCCGCCGGCAAGCGCGAGCCATCCCATCCCTAACTGCGCCCCGACGTGGCGCCCGTCGAGTCGCAAGGTCATCTCCCACTCGTCACGCGCGCGGGTGTGGTTGCCGGAGTCCGCGGCGATCCGCGCGAGCACGTCGTGGCCGTCGGCGAGGTACGGATGGCGCCCGAGCCCTCGCACCGCCACGCGCTCGGCGTCGGCGAGGCGTCGCGCGCGACGCAGCGCATCGGCGAGCGCCACCCATGCCAATCCTCCCGGGTCGCGCGCCAGGTCGTCGCTCAGTCGCGCGATATCGTCAGGCATCGACCGCCTCGAGTACCGCGCTCAGGCGCGACGCGTGCGCGATCGCGTCGATCGCCTGGTCGCCGACCGGTGTCCCGCCGGCGATCAGGACGACCCGCTGCCAATGCGAGATTGCTTGTCCCAACTCCCCGCGGCGGACGGAGAGCCTCGCCGCTTCCATCAGCGCCTGAGGATTGCGCCCATCGAGCTCGAGGGAGCGTCGCAGTTCCTCCTCGCCTTCCATTTCGCGGCCGAGCTGGAAGAGGGCACGCGCCAAGAGGAGGCGCGCCTCCGGATCGTGCGGGGCGACCGATACCGCTGTGGCGCCGAGCGCCAGTGCTTCGTCGGCGCGCGCTTCGCGCAACGCGTCACGGGTATCGTTCAGCAATGTTGCCAATTCGGCCGGCTCCCTTCCGGTCGTCGGAGCTTCGGCCGGTTCGCACACGACGACGATTCCGGTGGCGACGAGTCCGAAGGCAATCTTCGCGACCTCGAAGTCGCTGCGTCCCAGGTTGGCCGCGACGGCGCGCAGGTCGGCCTCGCCATCGATGGCGGCGAGGACTTCCCATTCATGGGGCAGGAGTTCGAGCGCGGCCGGATGGCGCGCGTCGACGGGGGCGAGGGTGGGAATGACGCCGAGATGCGGGATGCGCTGCTGGATGTGCGTCCACTCGTCGATCCGCCGCGCCCCCTCCATGAGGAGCGCCTCGGTGGTCACGGCGGTGGTCGCGTCGGCGGCGATGTCGTCGAGGTCGACCTCCGTGAAGGAGAAGAATCCCTCCTGCCACGCCATCAATTCGAAGACGACCGCCTCGACCTGTCGACGGACGTGCCGCTCGAGCTCCCGCTGTGACAGCACCCCGTGCTGCACCAGCAGCTCACCGAGCTTTCGGCCCTCGCCGGGCTCCTGCTGACGGGCGCGGGCGCGCGTAATGTCTGCCTCGGTGATCCGGCCCGCCCGAAGGAGCATCGCGCCTAACGGATGCGGATTGGAGCGGACGGTCGCCGAGACCACGCGTCCGTCCTTGAAGTACACGGTGCCTTCGTTGTCGCGCAGCGCCGACGTCACGCGCAGCCGGCCGGTCTTCCGGCTCAGGTCGAGCAGCTGGAAGACGTCATGGATGCCGAGTTCGCGCAGTGGTCCCTCGATCGGCATGTTTAGCCCTCGGGGCGCGGCGAGCGGCCGACGAAGATGCGGCGCAGGTCGTGCGCCGTGCGCGCGTCGCGACGGGCGCGTCGCGCGAAGGGACTGGCCGGCTCGAGTTCGAGAACCCGCTCCCACTGTACGATCGCGTCGTCGTAGCGGTGGCCCTCGGCAAGGAGGACGCCGTGGAAGTACAGTGCGGCGACGTGATCGGCGTCGAAGCGGAGGACGCGGGACACCGCGAAGCGCGCGTCGTCGCGTTGCCCTGTCAGGAACAACGACTCGGCCAGCGACGCGAGGGCATCGAGGTGATACGGATCGCTCGCCAGGAAGCCAGCGAGCGGCGCGATGGTACCGGCCGCGTTGCCCATGTGCCGGCGAAGGGCGGACAGCGCGAGGACGGCGTCGCCATAGGTCGGCACGGTACCGAGCGCCGCGACGAGTTCGCGTTCGGCGTCGTCGTACAGACCGCTGGCCTGCAGCAGTACCGCCAGCTGCACACGGCAGGCTGCGAAGTCCTCGTCCAGGGCGATGGCATGGCGGTACGACTCGATCGCCAACAGGTCGTCGCCCATCGCGTGCGCCGTACGACCGATCGCCTGCAGGACGTCGGGACGCATCGGGGCAAGGCGGCGCGCTCGCGCGAGGACCGATTGTGCGAGCGTGGTCGCCGCTATCTCGGCGTAGACCTCGGCGACGAGCAGGAGCGCGTCGACGTCGTCGCCGCGATGGTCTGTCACCCAATCGGCCGCCTCGCGCGCGTCAGCGTGGCGGTGAAGCATCAGCAAGGCACGCAGCTCCCCGCTCCAGGCCGATGCCAGCTCGGGCGACAGCGCCCGGGCCTCGCGATAGCGCTCGAGCGCCTCGCCGGCCGCGCCATGCGAGAGGAACACATCGCCTAACGCCACGAGGCCGAGGTCGCGCGGCGCCCCCTCGGCCATTGCCCGGCGCAGCTCCGCGCTGGCCCGCTCCAAGTCGCCCTCGGCGGCCAGGGCAAGACCGGCGGCAAACGACGGCGACCCGCGCGCACCGCTGTGCGGCGACTCCATCGGCGAGAGGTCGTCGAACAGCTGGTCGAGTGCGCGCGTCTCGAAGGCGAAGCCACTCACGTCGCCGTCGCGCTGCTCGCCGTCGAGGTCGGGCGCCACCTCCAGCAGCGGATCCTCGTACTCGAGGTCGACGGCGAGCTCGAACTTTTGGGGTGTGTAGTACGGGTCAAGCTCCAGCGCTCGCTTTGTCTCGCGCAGCGACCCGGCAAAATCGCCGAGGTTGGACAGCGCGAAGCTCAGATTGTAGTGCGCCTCGGCATAGTCGGCGCGCGCCTCGACCGCGCGCGCGAAGGCGTTGCGCGCGTCGTCGAACTTGCGCAGGTGCGCCAGCACGAGCCCGACGCCATTCCAGGCCACCGGATGATCGGGGGTCAGTCGCAGGACCTGACGGTACGCCTCGAGACATCGCTGATGTTCGTTCTGGCGATACAACAGCAATGCCAGATTGAGCCGTCCCTTGATGAAGCCCGGCTCCGACTGCAGCGCGCGGCGGAACGCGTCGAAGGCACGATCGGGACGCGCGGCGTGCACGTGGGCGACGCCGAGATTGTTGAGCGCGAGCACGTACGCGGGATCGGCGGCGATCGCCTGCTCATAGCTCGCGGCGGCCTCGGCATGGCGGCCGTCCTGATGCAGGGCGATGCCTCGCTCGTTCCACAGCTTGGGCGAGTGGGGATGTTCCTGGAGCAGGCGATCATACAGCTGGACCGCCGCAGCTGTGTCCTGGCGCAGCAGGTGCATCTCGGCCATTGCCTGCAGGACGAGCGTGCGATCCTCCCCGCGATCGAGTGCGAGGCGGTATTCACGCAACGCCTCGGCGAGGTACCCCTTCTGCCGGAAGGCGAGGCCGAGGTTGTAGTGCGCGAGCTGCCCCTCCTCCACGACCTCCATGACGTTCGAGAGTCCGCGCGCCTCACGAGCTTCGCGCACACGCTCGTACGAGCGAGCATCGAAGCGCTCGAGCGAGAGGTTTGCGTGGGCGCGACCTAACGACGGATTGATCTGCATCGCGCGCTGCGTCGCCGCGCGCGCCTCCTCGTGTCGCCCGAGGTCCCCGAAGACGAAGCCGAGCAGGTAGAGCGCATCGGCGTCATCCGGCGCGAGTTCGACCGCCCGCTGGAGGTGCCGCAGCGCTTCCTCGTTCAGCCCGCGATGGTATGCCGTCTGCCCGAGGTGGAAGTGCAGGATCGCCCGGTCGGGGGCGAGTTCAACGGCGTATTGCAGCCAGCGCTCGGCGTGCTCCAGGTCCCCGCCAGCCGACTCGGCCAGCGCCAGGTGCAACATCGCGTCGACGTCGTTCGGGTGGTCGCGGAGGAGCGTGCCGAACGCATCCGCGGCCTGGCGCGTGTCGCCCAGCAGCGCGTACGTGCGCCCGAGCTCCCAGCGCGCTGCGCGGTCGCGCGGCTCCGACGTCAGCTGCGCGCGCAGCGCCTGCAGGCGCGCGTCGTAGAACCCCGAGTTGAAGTACGCGATCTCGAGATTGCGCTGCGCGATCGTCATGCGCGAGTCGAGCTCGAGGGCGCGCGTGAACTCGGCGACCGCCTCGGCGGTCATCCCCTTCTTGAAGTAGAGGACCCCGAGATTGTTGTGCGCGCCCGCGTCACCGGCATCGATCCGGTGGGCGAACGACCGCAAGGTGTCACGATCGCGTTCGGAGGACAGGACCGCGGGCATCCGATCAGTCCAGCCGCACCGCTCGCAGGATGGCCCGCAGCGACGGCATGTCGGGCAGCAGGAGGAAGAAGCCGCGCAAGCGCTCGTTGACGTCCTGCATGTAGAACTCCGTCTCGACGCAGAAGACGAGGTCGCGGTCGGAGCCGAACTGCAGGTACGCCGTCGTGAGCACGGCGCGCGACATGTCGATGGCGAGCGCCGGCGGTGACGGCAGGAGCATCAGTCCCATGAAGTCGCTGAGCGCGTTCATGTAGGCACCGCTCAGGATGTTCCCCGCCTCCTTGATCGCCGACTGCTCCAGTTCCGTCAGCTCCCCTGCGCCGGCGTGCGGGCGACGCAGCAGCAATTCGGCCAGCCGGATCGCCGTTGACTTGGGGAAGACCAACAGCGTCTTGCCGGTGAGGTCGCCGAGCATGTTCATGAGCACGGCGGCCACTGGCTCCTCCGGCTCCGCGACGGAGGGCTGGATGTCCTCGAGCGCCGTGATGTTGATCGTCGGGACAGCGATCATGATCGTCTGCTCGGTCATCTGCGACAGCGCGGTGGCCGCGTGCGCCGCCCCGATGTTCGCAACCTCGCGCAGGGCGTCCAATTGCATCGGTTTGAGACTCAGCAGATCGTACATGACTCGCTCCTAGAGCAGGCTGCAAACTTCGAGAATGAGCGCCGCGGATCCGTCGCCCAAGATCGTGGCACCGTTAAAGCACGTCGCGGCGCCGCGCACCGCGTCGAAGGACTTCACTACGATTTCCTCCCGTCCCAACAACTGGTCCACGACTAACCCGGCCTTGCGTTCCGCCACCTGCAGGATCACCACGTGCGACGCGCAATCGTCGCCGCGCGAGGAGCCGACGATATCGCCGAGTCGCAGGAGCGGCAGGACGTCCTCACGTATGACGATCACCTCGCGTCCGCGTACCGTGCGCACGCGTCCGCGCGACAACTGGAGCGTTTCGGTGACGTGGGTCAACGGCAAGGCGTACGATTCGTCCCCAATCCGGGCCATCAGCGCCGGAATGACGGCCAGCGTCACGGGGAGCCGGAGCGAGAAGCTCGTCCCCTTCCCGTCCTCTGAGCGCAGCTCGACCGTCCCACCGAGCGCGCGAATGCGGGAGAGCACTGCATCGATCCCGACCCCTCGTCCGGAAAGGTCGGTGACCCGGTCGGCGGTGGAGAATCCCGCCCGGGAGATCACGCGCAGGATCTCGTCGTCTTCCAGTGCCTCGCGCTCGGCGTCGATGATCCCCTCCGCCTGGGCCCGTTGCAGGACCCGGGCACGATCGACGCCGCGTCCATCGTCGGCGACGCGGATCACGACCGCGTTGCGCTCGCGCACGGCGCTGACCAGGAGTCGGCCCGCCGCCCGCTTCCCCGCCGCCAGCCGCACCGCGGGTGCCTCGATCCCGTGGTCGACGGCATTGCGCAGCAGGTGCACCAGCGGATCGGCCACCTGCTCGAGCAACGCGCGATCGAGTTCGATCTCCCGTCCCTCGACGACGAACTCCACGTCCTTGCCTAACGAATGAGCGGCGTCGCGCACCACCCGCGGGAAGCGGTCGAACACTTGCCACACGGGCACCATGCGTCCACCGAGGACCCCATCGTGCAGCTCCCCGATCAGTCGCGAGGCGTCGCCGACCGACTCCTCGAGGAGCGGATCGTCGTGCGCGAGCGCGCGTTGCGCGAGGCGGCCGCGCACGATGAGCAGTTCGCCGACGAGCGACATGAGGTGGTCGAGTCGCCGCACGTCGATGCGCACGTAGCGCTGGAGCGGCGCCTTCAGGACGTCATTGCCCCATGCGGCCTCGAATCGGGCTCCGGCATCCGGTGGGGCGACAGGGGCGTCGGCGGCACCGCCGGCTGGCGTCCGTCCCCTCGCGCCTTCGTCGGCGGCTCCGTTCACGTGGGTCCCGCCGTGGCCGCGGAGGGGAGTCCGCACGATGCGCACGTCGGCGACAAACCCCGCGGCGCGCAGCACCCGCTCGATTGTGGCGTCGTCGGCATCGGTCGCCAGGCGCATCGCAAAATGCCCTGCAAAGTCGTCGCCGACGAATGCGCGTTCGTCGGGTACGAGCGCCGTCACTGCGCCTAACGACGTGGCGCGCGCCACCACCAGCTGGGCGCGCGCCCCGGGAAGGATCGTCCCCGCGTCGAGCGCGACGTGGATTGCGATCCCATCACCAGCCGGGAGCGAATCCGCCGAAATCGCCCGCGCCACCACGACGACATCCGTCCGACGACCCTGCAGCCGCTCCACCAGCGAGGCGACGTCGAGGGCCGAAGCGGGCGCGGCGCCGGGCGTTCCGTCATCCGCAACGCCGGACGACTCGACGGCCGCCTCCAGCGCATCGGCGGCATCGAAGAGCAATCCCAGCTGCGGCGACTCGAGTGACTGCTCCCCACCGCGGACGCGTGCAAGCAGCGTCTCCATCGCGTGGGAGAGCGCGCCCACGGCGTCGTACCCCATGACGCCGCTCATCCCCTTGACCGTGTGCACCGCGCGGAACAGCTCGTCCACCGACTCGCGCCCGCGACCGCTGGTGACGGGCGTGTGCTCCAGGGCGATCAGCGCCTGGTTGATCGAGACGAGGTGGTCACGTGCCTCGGTGAGGAAGAGCTCGCGGTATCGCCCGGCGTCCATGCGCGCGCGCTCGTGTGCGTGACCGTGCTCGTATCTGCGCGCGCGGCGCTAGCCGAGGACGCGCTGCACCGCCTCCAACACCCGCGATGGCTGGAACGGCTTCACGACGAAGTCCTTCGCCCCTGCCTGGATCGCCTCCACCACGAGCGCCTGCTGGCCCATCGCGCTGCACATGAGCACCTTGGCCGAGGGATCGTCGCGGGTGATCTCGCGGACCGCGTCGATGCCACCCATGTCGGGCATCACGATGTCCATCGTCACGAGGTCGGGACGCAGGAGGCGGTACTTGTCGACCGCCTGCGCACCGGTCTCCGCCTCACCCACCACGTCGAATCCCGCCTGCTGCAGGATGTCGCTCAGCATGGTGCGCATGAAGATGGCGTCGTCGCAAATCAGTACGGTGTGGCTCACGCTCAATTCTCCGTCGGCGGCGGCCCGCGCTGGCGCGCGCCTTCCCTAGGCGAACGTCTGCCGCGCGAGTTCCTGCAGCTCCACCGCAAGGACGACCCGATCGCCGAAATGTCCCAACCCGGCGACCGCCGGGTCGGGCGGATCGGTCGGCGGCATCACCAGGTCGTCACGATCGAACAACTGCACGTCGTGCACGTCGTCCACGAGCAGTCCTAAGGTGCGTGACGTTGTGACGGCAATGACAACCGACGAATCGTCGGCCAGCGAGCGTCCCAGTCCGAATCGGGTCGCCAGATCGACGACCGTCACCAGCGTGCCGCGCACGTTCAGCAGGCCGCGCACGGCGGGCGGCGCCCCGGGGAGTCGCGTGATGTGGCGCGCCGGAACGATCTCCCGCACGAGCGCTTGCTCCAACGCGAAAAGCGCACCGGCACCTTCGACGACCAGAAACGCGCGGCTCACACCTACCCTCCGTCATCCCGGTAGAAGGAGAAGAAATCGAGTGGTTCCACGCTCTCGCGCAACGATGCATCGTTGCCTACCGTGGCGATCGCCTCGCGCAGGTCGGGCGGGAGCGGAGAGCGCAGGTCGATGAGGGCCCCCGTCGTCGGATGGGTGAAACGCAGCCAGGCGGCATGCAGGAAGTGGCGACGGGGGGCCAGTCCCACCAGGCGCCTGCCGCCACCTCCGCCGTACGTATCGTCGCCCATCACCGGATGCCCGATCGACGTGAGATGCACGCGGATCTGATGGGTGCGTCCCGTGTGCAGGTGCGCGCGCAGCAGATCGCCGGCATCGAAGCGCGCCAGGCGATGAAAAGTCGTCTTCGCCGCCTTGCCCCCCTCCACGACCGCCATGCGCTGCCGGTCGTTCGGATCGCGTGCGACCGGCCGTTCCACCGTCCGCTCCTCGGCGTTGAGATGACCCCAGATCATGACGGCGTATCGGCGAACGACTCTTCGCTCGGCCAAGGCGGCCGACAGGATGCGATGCGCGCGATCATTCTTGGCAACGAGCAGGAGCCCCGACGTGTCCTTGTCCAGACGATGAATGAGTCCCGGTCGCTCCTCTCCTCCAGCGCCGGAGAGCGATCCTCCGCGTCCCACCAGGGCATTCACCAGCGTCCCACTCCAGTTTCCCGGCGCGGGATGCACCACCATGCCGGCGGGTTTGTCGACCACCACTAGGTCCTCGTCCTCGTACGCGACGACGAGCGGGATCGCCTCGCCAAGCACCTCGCGCGGGGAAGCGGGCGGGATGAAGACCCCGATCTCTTCTCCGGCGATTGCCCTGTAAGATGCCTTCTCCCGACGTCCCGAAACGGTGACGTGGCCATTGGCGATGAGCGTCGCGGCCTGCGTGCGAGAAAGCGCGGCTCGTTGAGCCACCAACGAATCGAGGCGAACATCGCTGTCCGCCTTGAGCCCGAACGTCGCATGGGTCCCCTGCGCGCGGTCGGTCATGAGGTCACGCCCTCGGAATCTCGGACTCCCGAGGTTGCCACCCCAATCGGTTCGTGCGACACGTGCGCCTCGTCCTCTTTCCACAGGACCGCAGCCAGCAGGATGGCACCGGTGCTCACCGCCATGTCCGCCACGTTGAAGGTCGGCCAGCGCATGCCACCCATCCCGATGTCGATGAAGTCCACCACGCCATTCGGCGAAACGATACGATCGATCAAGTTTCCGACGGCGCCGGCGGTGACCAGCGCGATCGCAATCGCCCGCCATCGCTGCCCGGCCTCGGTGGTGCGATACAAGTGATACAGAATTCCGAGGGCGCCGAGCGTGAGCGCAAGGAAGATCCAGCGCGAGTACGGGCCCACATGCAACCCGAAGGCTGCTCCTGGATTGTAGACCAAAGTCCAGCGAAACCAGTCGCCGAAGACCTCCTGGGGGACGCCGCGCGGCCACAGGAGTTCTTCGGCGACCGATTTGGTGATGCGGTCGGCGAAGACCAGCACCACCACCGTCGGCCAGAAGATCAGAGCATTGCGGCTACTGCTTCTTGGCATCTTCCTCCCGCTGCTTGCACTGGATGCAGAAGCGCGCGTGTGGAAGGGCGTCGAGTCGCTCGAACGCGATGTCCTCGCCGCATTGGTGACACTTGCCGAACGTCTCCGGCGACTTGTACAGTCGTCGCAGCGCCTGATCAATGTGCCAGAGGAAGCGACCTTCCTGGCTTGCAAAGAGAAATGATTTCTCGCGCTCCATGGCGTCGGTCCCCTGATCCGCCATGTGGAAAGAATACGAGCTCAGGTCCCCGTCGGACGACTGGTCGGTGGCGTTGAAGACCTCGTCGTACTTCCCGAGCTCTTTCAACACGCGCTTGCGCTCCTCGATCAGTCGCTTCTCGAAGTGTTGCAAGTTCTTCTTGCTCATCGGCTTCGGCTTCTTCGGGGGAGCCGCGCCACCCGCGCCGCTTGTCGGTGCCATCGCTATTCGTCCCTGGTCAGGGCGACGTGAACGGTGAGTCCATCGATCTCCACCGTGTGCGCCGCATGTTCGTCGGTCGATCTGTCACGACCCACCGTGATGTTGCGAGCGAGCACTTCGCCCGCGATCCACTCCTGATATTCCTCGACACCGCCCTCGATTTCTTCCGCTCCCCAGATCGCCAGCGTGATACGATCCGAAACGGCGAGACCTCGTTCCTTCCGCAAGCGTTGTACCCGGGAGACGACCTCTCGGGCAATCCCTTCGCGCTTCAATGCCGGCGTCAGCACCGGATCGATCGCCGCAAACCGGCCCTGCGCTTCCTTCACCACCAACTCGCCGGACGCCCGCCGTAGTATCGACAAGTCCTCGGCGTCGAGCAGATGAGTCTCGCCCTCGACGCTCAGCGCCAGCGGTTCGCCGCGCTCGAACCGCAGCAGGTGTTCGCTCGCCAGCGCCTGCACCGCCTTGGCAGCCAACGGCGTCGCCTTGCCGAACTTCTTTCCTAACGAACGAAAGTTCGGCTTGGCCTCGAGCGTCACCAGGTCATCGGCGGTCGTGGCGAGCGCCACCTCCTTCACATTCAGCTCCAATTGTAACAGGGGGAGCAACGGCTGCACGTCGGCCACCGACTCCCGCGGGACCACACAGACTACCCGCGAGAGCGGCTTTCGGACGTTCACGCCGGCCTCCTCACGGGCTGCCCGACCCAACGTCGCCAGTTCCCGCACCTCGGCCATCCCTCGCTCCAACCCCTCGTCCCGTTCCGACGCTTCTCCGGGCTCTCGCACAATACGAGCAAGGTGCACTGAAGTTCCCGTGAGTTGCCGGTGCATCCAGTCGGTCACGAACGGCGCGATCGGTGCCAGGAGTCGGGTCGTCACCAGGAGGCATTCATACAGCGTGGCAAAGGCAGCGCGGTTGTCGGCACTCGCCACCTCGTAGAAACGCCCCCGCGACTGCCGCACGTACCAGTTCGAGAGGTCGTCGACGACGAACGCCATGATCGCCCGGGCCGCCGCCGTGGCGTCGAAGGCCTGCAAATGCCCCTGCACCGCGGTTTCGACGCCCGCCAGGCGCGATAACACCCATCGGTCGAGTACCGGCCGGTCCGCCAGCTGCGGATCCGCAGCCGAGGGCTCCCAACCGAAGTTGGCGTACAGCGCAAAGATGCCGCTGTAGACGTTCTTCAACGTGACGAGGAAGCGCGCGGCGGTGTCGCGGATCGCATCCGCATCGAACAGTTTGGGCGTGCCGAGTTGGCTCGAAGCGATCAGGTAGAGCCGCACTGCGTCTGCCCCATGCGACGCGAGCACGTCCCACGGGTTCACGATATTCCCCCGGCTCTTCGACATCTTCACGCCCGTGGAATCGAGCACCAGGTCATTCACTACGACGGCGCGATACGGTGCGGCCAGTGCGTCGCGTCGCGGAGATGACGACCCATGCGGCGCGGTACGCGCACCCGTCGCCGGGTCTCCCCCACTACCTCCATTGTTCGGTAGCGCGTCCCCCAGCCCCGTCGCGATGGCCAGCAGCGAGTAGAACCAACCGCGCGTCTGGTCCAGCCCCTCGGCGATGAAGTCGGCGGGATACTGCTGCGCGGTGAGCTCTCGATTCTCGAACGGGTAGTGCCACTGCGCGAACGGCATCGCTCCCGAGTCGAACCAGGCGTCGATCACCTCGGGAACGCGACGCATCGTGCCGCTTCCCGAGCGCGCCGGCCAGCTGTACGCATCGATGAACGGCTTGTGCGGGTCGAATTCGGCCGGGAGCGACGTGCCACAGCGCTCGGCCAACTCGGCGTACGAGCCGATCACTTCCACGTCCGACGGATCCTCGTCGTTGACCCAGACCGGGAGCGGGGTTCCCCAGTAGCGGTCGCGTGAGATGGCCCAGTCGATGTTGTTTTTCAACCACTCGCCGAACCGTCCTTCGCCCACGTCGCGCGGATGCCAGTCGATCGCCGCATTGCGGGCGATCATGTCGTCCTTGTACTGCGTCGTGCGAATGAACCATGACACGCGCGCGTAGTAGAGCAACGGCGTCTTGCAGCGCCAGCAGTGAGGATAGGCGTGCATGAGCTTCCCCGCCTTCCACAATACGTCACGGGACTTCAGCTCCTCCAGGATGAGGACATCCGCGTCCTTCACCCAGAGGCCGCCCACGACCGGCACGTCGTCGTCGAACCGCCCACGACTGTTGACCGGCTGCAGCATCACGAGGCCGTGCTTCTTTCCGGTCGCATAGTCGTCGGCACCGAACGCCGGCGCCATGTGCACAATCCCGCTGCCGTCGTCGGCCGAGACGAAGTCGGCGGTGACGATGACCTCGTGCGCGCCGGTCTCGTCGCCGAACGGCACCCAGTCGAGCGGACGACGATAGCGTTGTCCCTCGAGGTCGCGGCCCGTGAGTCGCTGCACGACATCCCAGCGATCGATGTAGTCGTCGCCGAGCACCGCCATCGCGCGCGCCGCGGCAAGGATGATGCTCCACTCCGCGCCGGACTTCTTGCGGAGCTCGACGTATTCGAGCTCCGGGTGCACGGCCAACGCGACGTTCGACACCAGCGTCCACGGCGTTGTCGTCCAGACGAGCAGGCGACGGCGTCCGCGGTCGCCCGCCGCCTCGCCAGCATCCGCGTGAGGCGCTGTGCCGTTTGCAGCGTCCGTCTCCACGAGGTCGAGCGCCACATAGACGGACGGATCCTCCACGTCCTCGTAGCCCTGCGCCACCTCGTGCGACGACAGCGCCGTCCCGCAGCGGGAGCAGTATGGCAGGATCTTGTGACCGCGATAGAGCAGCCCGCGCTCGAAGAGCGTCTTGAGCGCCCACCACTCGCTCTCGATGTAGTCGTTGGTGTAGGTGACGTAGGGATGGTCATAGTCCATCCAGTTCGCCACCCGCTCCACGAGCCGTTCCCACTCCTTGCGATAGGTCCACACGCTCTCGCGACAGCGCGCGTTGAACGCCTCGACCCCGAAGGCCTCGATATCCGGCTTCCCGGAGAGCCCGAGCGCCTTCTCGACCTCGATCTCGACCGGCAACCCGTGCGTATCCCATCCCGCCTTCCGCGGGACGAGATGCCCGGTCATCGTGCGGTGACGACAGAACAGGTCCTTGACCGTCCGCGCAAAGACGTGATGAATCCCCGGCCGCCCATTGGCCGTCGGAGGTCCGTCGTAGAAGACAAACACCGGGCAGTCGGCCCGCTCGAGCAGCGTGCGCTCGAAGAGGCGCTCCTCGCGCCAGACCGCGAGCAGCGCCTGTTCCAGGTCGTCGGCGGGTCGATCCGCCGGGAGAATTTCGTATCGAGTCGAGGTCACAGTCGTTCCAGCACGCCGGTGATCAGGGCAGTCAGGTGCGGCTCTGCCCGCGTCGCGACGCCGATGATCTTCTCCACCGACGCCGGCTCCAGCGCGTCGGGAAGGCACAAATCGGTGATGATCGAGAACCCCAGCACGCGCATGCCGCCGTGCACCGCGACGATGACTTCGGGTACCGTCGACATCCCCACCACATCTCCTCCAACCGCGCGCAGCATCCGGTACTCGGCGCGCGTCTCGAGGTTCGGGCCCGCAACCGCCACGTAGACGCCCTCACGCAGCGTGATCCCCTGCCGACACGCCTCCGCACGGGCAAGCTCCCGCAGGGCCGCGTCGTACGGCTGGGACATGTCCGGGAAGCGCGGCCCGAGTCGTTCGTCGTTCGCGCCGATCAGCGGATTGTCACCGAGCAGGTTGATGTGATCGGCCAGTAGCATCAGGTCGCCCGACTCCCACAGGGGGTGCATTCCGCCACAGGCATTGGAGACGACCAGCGTGCGAGCGCCTAACGCTCGCATCACGCGCACCGGAAACGTCACCTGCTGGAGCGAGTAACCCTCGTAGCGATGAAACCGACCCTGCATCGCCACGACCGACTTCCCCGCGAGCGTACCGCAGAGCAGCCGGCCCGCGTGCGACTCCACCGTGGAGAGCGGAAAGTCGGGAAGCTCGGCATACGGGATTTCGATCGGCGATTCGATCGCGGCCGCCAGCCCGCCGAGCCCCGTTCCGAGAATGATGGCGACATCGGGTACGCGCGCGACGCGCGCCCGCACCAGAGCGGCCGCCGCTTCAATCGTCTCGAACGTGTGCCGCGTGTCGCTCATCCATTGGCCCGGGTGCGTCGTTCCGTCCGTCCCTACTCCTTCACAAGCGTATCCAGCCACGTCGGCGATTCGACGGGCGAACCCCCGGGAGACGTTTCCGGCGCCATGCTGCGACGATCCATCGTCATCGTCGCCGTGCTCGCCTCCGCCGCCTCGATCTCCGAGAGGTGCCGCTCGATCATCGTCCGCAGCTGCGCGAGATAGCTCCGCCGCTGCCGCACCAGCGCCTCCAGCTCGCCCTCGATCTTGCGCGTCTCGTTGGCAGCATTCGCGATGATTCGCTCGGCATCGGCGCGCGCTTCCCGCAGGATCAGCTGCGCTTCCCGTTCCGTCTGTTCCCGCACCTCGGCCCGAAGCTGCTGTGCCGAGACCAGCGCCTCGTTGATCGCCTTGTCCCGTTCGCGAAACGCGCGCAGCTGTTCGTGAAAGCCCTGCGCCTTGGCCTCGAGCGTCTGACTCTGTTTCACCAGCCGCTCGACTTCATTCGCCGCCTGCTCGCGGAACTGGTCGACGCGTGTGCGATCGTAGCCGCGAAGCGCGCTCCCGAAGTCGAAGCGGCGAATGTCGAGTGCTGTCAGGTGGAATGATTCGTCGGTCATGGCGTACGCTCTCCAAACAGGATCGTGCCCAGGCGGACCATCGTTGCACCCTCTTCGACCGCCAACTCGTAGTCGTTCGACATGCCCATCGACAGCTCCCGTGCGGGATGTCCCGCCGCGCGCAACGCCTCTCGCGCTGCCCGTGCCCCAGCAAAGGTCAATCGAAGGACTTCTTCCTCCGCGTCGAACGGCGCCATGGTCATGCTACCGACGACCTCGATGCCGTCCAACGTGAGCAATCGCTCGGCGTCGCCGCGCAGATCCTCGAGCGAATAGCCGCCCTTGCTCCCCTCACCCGACGCGTTCACCTGCGCCAGCACGCGCATGCGCTTCCCCTCACGCACCCCGACCTCACTCAGCGCGTCTGCCAATCGTGGGCTGTCCATCGAGTGGATCAAATCGAAACGGGTGGCGAACCGGGCCTTGTTGCGCTGCAAGTGGCCGATAAGGTGCCAGGCCACGGGCGCCGAGACTTGATCCATCTTCCCCAAGGCCTCCTGGACCTTGTTCTCCCCAACCGATCGAAGTCCCGAATCCCACGCCGCCTGCACGGCGTCCGCCTCGTGTGTCTTGGTGACCGCGACGATCTCCACGGTCTGGCCATGGCCGCCGCGTACCACAGCTGCCGCTATGCATTCCTGCACGCGTCGCAATCGTTCAGGGAGCCCCGGAAAAGGCATAACTTGAGAATTTATCGGAAGTTACAGATCGATTCAAGTAAGCCATCTGCGGCGAGTTCCGACCCGGCAACGTGTCGCGCCGCCACGGCCGGACACGAGAGCAGGCGCTCCACGTAGCGTCCTGCCGGCTCGCGAGCGTCGTCTCGCACGTCGACTCTCATCCCCGCAACTCGCTGTCGGTCGCCCCACCAACGCGCCGCGCGCGCCACCGCCCCCGAGTCGATCGAGAGTCCGGTTGTGTGCGTGGCGGAGTACCACATCCCGTTGAGTCGCCATCCTGCAGCGGGATCGAGGGCGCGGCGATCCTCCGGTCTCACGGATACGGCCGCGATCACCGGCCGACCGCGTCGCGCTCCCTCCCGCCCGATCGCGGCCAGCGTCTCGGAGAGTCCGGCCCATGACGTCGCGCGTCCCGCATCCAGGAGCGCGTCGCGTCGCGCGAGTTCGCTCCGATACCACCCTGCCCCGAGCAGCGGGATCGTCACAGGTGTCACATCGGGGCGCACCCCCTCCACTTGTTGAACGAACCAGAGGGGGAAGCTGTCGTTGTCGCCGGCGAGGATGAGCACGGCGTCCGGCGGTACGTCGTGCAGCAACGCCTCTGCCACGTCCCGCGCGAGAAATGCGTCGGGCAGACGGCGGCGGTCGACGAATCGCCAATTCAGCGCGAGCGGGGCCGCGACCAGCAACCATCCTACCCAACGCCACCTCCCCCGCGCCTTCGCCATGATCTGGACGACTCCGCACCCGGACCACACACCCACGAGGAGAAAGGCGAGGGCGAAGAAGTAGTCGCGCTCTCGTGCCTCGCGCAGCGCGCCGTCCGGGAGCACGCCCCAGCCGAACGATGGCCCGGCGCGCAGGTTCAGGACGAGAACGACGCCGCCTGTCGCGCAGAGCAGGAGCAACAGGAAGACGTTCCAGCTGCGCCGGTCTCGCCCCCGGTGCCACATACTCCCCAACAGTGCGAGACCGGCGAAGATGACGGTCACCGGCGTGCGCCATAGCGATGCTCCCGGGCTGTCGCTCACCGCCGACGCGACCTGCCAATCGGAATACTGCACGACGTTCCCGATCTGGAGCCAGAGCGGCGCGCGGCGAGGCCAGATGGGCGGCACGTCATACTGCCGCCGAGCGATCACATCGAGCAGCGCCTGCCAGTGCGTCGGATTGCCTTCATTGACCGCCGGATCGTGCTGAGCGCGCACGAGCATCACGAGGACGAAGCTTGCGCCTAGCAACGTGAGCAGGAGCGCCACAACGCCCTCCCGACGCGTCACGTGCTGCCGTTCGTCACCTGCCATTACAGTGGAGAGCAGCAGCAGGAGCGCTCCGGCGAGCAACGGAGTGCGCGCTACCGTGCCGAGCCCCATGGCCACCGCCCACGCGCCCGCCGGAACGAGAGCGGATCGAAGTGATGGAACGCCGTCCGCGTCGGTCGCGGCGAGCAAGATGACCGCGGGGCCCGCCACCAGGATGCTCAGGTGTAACGGGACCGCCAGTCCGAAGAGAAACGCCACCATCGACCGATGACGCGGGCTGCGACGGACGCCCGCCAATTCCGCCGCGACAAGCGACAGCACGACTGCCAGCGTCGCATGACTGTAGACCTCCGTCTCGGTCGCGCTCTGCCACACAGCGGCCATTCCCCCGCCCGCCAGCGCACCCGCGACACCCGCCGCTGCGCGCCCCGTCCACCGCGTGACGAGCCAGGCGAGCAACCCGACCGCCAGCGCCGCCGAGGCGGCCGAGGCCAGGTTCACGGCGAATGCAAACGGCAACCAGCCGAACAACATCGCCCAGACGCGCACTCCAAAGATAAATAGCGGCGTGCCGGGCGGATGTGGTATTCCGAGCGTCCTCGCGGCGGCCAGGAACTCGCCGCTATCCCACAGGGTGACGGTCGGTGCCAATGTCGCGAGGTAAACGACAAACAGGGCGCCGCCGCTGATCGCGGCGGCGCCCTGCGCCGACAAGCGGACGCGGGACGGCGTCGCTATGCGGGGCTGATCTCGGGCCCGCCCAGCATCGGCGGGGCAGACGGCTTCGGCGATGCCATCGGAATCGGAGCGATCGGCGGCTGCGGCAGCGATGACGGCGGCAGTGGCGCACGGGGCGGAAGCTTTTCGCCGCGCACCAGGTAATCGAAGTCCTCGCGCGTCAGCGTCTCGCGCTCGAGCAGCATCGCGGCCACCGCATCCAGAAGCAGCCGATGTTCGGTCAGCGTTTGCACCGCGCGACCGAACGCGTCGTCGATGACCTTCTTGACCTCGGAGTCGACCAACTGCGCGGTCTTCTCCGAGACTTCACGGCGATTCATCAGCTGGTGCCCGAGAAACACTTCCTGCTCGTTGTCGCCGACGAGGATCGGACCGATAGCGTCCGACAATCCCCACTGCGTCACATAGCGGCGGGCGATCGCGGTCGCCTGCTGGATGTCGCTCGCCGCGCCGGTGGTGACCCGATCCCGACCGAAGACGATCTCCTCGGCGGCACGTCCCCCATAAGCCATCACCAATCTCGCCTCGAGCTGCTCGCGCGTCACCGAGACGCGATCGTCTTCCGGCAGCGTGAACGCGATGCCGAGCGCACGTCCGCGCGGCACGATCGTCACCTTGTGCAAGGGATCATTCCCCTTGACCATGACAGCGCACACGGCGTGTCCGGCCTCGTGGAACGCCGTGAGGCGACGCTCTTCCTCTCGCATCACGAGCGACTTCCGCTCGGCACCGAGCATGACCTTGTCCTTCGCTTCCTCGAGGTCGGTCATGTAGATCTTGTCGTGCCCGCGGCGCGCGGCCAACAGCGCCCCCTCGTTCACGAGGTTCGCCAGATCGGCGCCCGCCATGCCCGGTGTGCCACGCGCGATCCGGTTGATGTCCACGTCTTCCGCGATCGGCTTGTTGCGCATGTGCACGCGCAGGATGCCCTCGCGCCCGCGCAGGTCCGGCGCGTCAACCACGATCTGGCGGTCGAAACGCCCCGGGCGCAGCAGCGCCGGGTCGAGCACATCGGGGCGGTTCGTCGCCGCAATCAGGATCACGCCGTCGTTGGACTCGAAGCCGTCCATCTCGACGAGGAGCTGGTTGAGCGTCTGTTCGCGCTCATCGTGCCCACCGCCAAGTCCGGCGCCACGATGCCGGCCGACCGCGTCGATCTCGTCGATGAAGATGATGCACGGGGCGTGCGCCTTCCCCTGCTCGAAGAGGTCACGCACGCGCGACGCTCCAACGCCAACGAACATCTCGACGAAATCGGAGCCCGACATGGAGAAGAACGGACGATTCGCCTCGCCGGCGACGGCCTTCGCCAACAGTGTCTTGCCCGTGCCCGGCGGACCGATGAGGAGAGCCCCCTTCGGCAGGCGACCGCCCAGCTTTGTGAACTTCTGCGGATCTTTCAGGAACTCGATGATCTCCTGCAGCTCGACCTTCGCCTCATCGCAACCGGAGACATCCTGAAACGTCACCTTGGGCGTGTCTCCGGTGAGGAGCTTCGCCTTCGACTTGCCGAACGAGAACGCCTTGGCGCCACCGGCCTGGATCTGCCGGAATAGGAAGATCCAGATTCCGATGAGGACGATGTAGGGCAGGAAATTCAGCAGGAACGACCCGATAGACGGACGGGCTTCCTGAGCGTCGATCACGACCTTCTTGTCACGGAGCGCGCTCACCTCTTCGGGCGAGTCGGCCATGGGGAGCTTGACGCTGAACTTCTTGACCTCGTGCCCACCCACCATGATGCGCTGCGTGAACTCACCGGTGACGGAGTTCCCGGCGCGGATGGTCGCCTTGGAGATGTTCCCGCGCTCCAGCTCGGAACGGTAATCCGTGTAGGTCACCTCCGTGGAAGGCTCGCCCTTGGCGCCGGAGAACTGGATCACTGCAACGGGGATCAGGATCACGAGGATCCAAAAGGAGAGCCCCTTCGAGAAGCGACCCCAGTTGAACTGCTTTTTTGGAGGAATCGGCGGCATGTCAGCGGTCCCTGGTTACTGCAAACTCGCGATGTATGGCAGATGGCGAAAGCTCTCGGCGTGATCGAGGCCGTATCCGACGAGAAACTCGTTGGGGGCGTCGAAGCCGACGAACTTCGCCGGATGTAACAGGTGCGTGGCTACGTGCTTGTCCAGCAGCGCGCAGATTTCGAGCGAGCGCGGATTCCGCTCCCGCAGGACGTCCATCACTTGACTCAGCGTGCGCCCCGAGTCGACGATGTCCTCCACGAGCAGAATGTGCTTACCCTCGAGCTCCGTTTCCGGATCATACACCAAACGCACGAATCCGCTCGATTCTGTCTCGTTCCCGTACGATGACGCCACCAGAAAGTCGACCTTCAGCGGTCGCTGTACGCAGCGAACGAGGTCGCTCAGGAAGATGAAACTCCCCTTGAGCAATCCAAGGACGAGAAGATCTCCATCCGGATACGCCCGCGTGATCTCATCGCCGAGCTGAGCCACGCGCTCGGCGATCTGCTCGGTCGATAGGGCGATGCGCTTGACCGTTCGTCCTTCGAGACGTGGATCAGCGATAGAGGCGCTCACAGATGACGCAGACTCTCGGCCGACCGGACCGAGCGGGTGCCGCGTGAGCGCGGCGTACTCCGGGAATCCACACAATTTCACCATCGGCGACGACAACTGGCCACCCCTCACGATCCGCCGCCGCCACGCGACTATCGGAAAGAAACCGTTTCACCCGCCGCAGGCCACTGCCTGACGACGTCATTCGGTCCCCATCTCGCCAGGACCTGACTTCGAGATCGGCGTCGGCCGGGAGCCAGGTACGCCACGGATCGGTGTCGAGATCAGACGCCGCCGACCCCGCATCTCTGGAAGCGATCGGTACCGAGAGCAACGTATCGCTAGACACGACGCCAGACACGGGACGAAAAAGCCAGGAGCCGAATTTCGTCTCCATGTCAGAGCGGAGGATGGCACACTCCGGCGGCGTTTCGGCGCGTCGACGAAGCTCGATCGCGTCGCGACGATGGATCGCCTCCCATCCGCCTGAGAGCGGAATACCGCGTCCCGGTCGTCCGTCGCGAGCGAAGCGCGCGAGACGTACCGTTCCCCGCCAGTCGAGTGCGACCCCGCCGAACTCCGCCAGCGTCTGGCAGAAGAGCGCGGCCTCTGCATCTCCCCAGCTCGCGTCGGTCACGGTGCGGGCCAGTACCCGCCCAGGCCGTGCATCCGTCACCACTTCACGCACGACATTGGCACATTCCACGCGCAGTGCGGCCGCCTGCTCGGCGAGCCGCAGCAATTCGCACTCGAGCGTGGGTGAGACACTACGAAGCGCGGGGAGGAGGTCGAGTCGCACGCGATTGCGGAGATACGCGCGGTCGGCATTCGACGGATCGTCGATCCATTCGAGACCGACGCCCGACGCGTACCACGCGATCTCGGCGCGGGAGATCGCGAGCATGGGCCGGAGCACGGGCGAGGGGGCGCGCAGTCCGCTCAGACCGCGAGCGCCCGCCCCACGCAGGAGACGCATCACAATCGTCTCGACCTGATCGTCGCGCGTATGCGCCGTCATCACGCTGGCGCGCCGCTCGGTCGCCAGCCGCCGAAGAAAGCGCCAGCGCGCGTCGCGCCAGGCCGCCTCGCCTCTCGCCGCGACCGTGCTTCGACCGAGGACACATTCCAATCCGTATCCTTCTGCCACGCGACGAACGAGCGCCGCCGCGCGCGTGGCAGCGTCGCCTGTTCCGTGATCGAAGGTGGCCACGACGACGCACCCCATGCGTCCGGCATCAAGTCGATGCGCCGCGGCGTGCAGCAGCGCCATCGAATCGATCCCTCCGGAGACCGCCAGCACCAACGGGCTCCCCTCTGACAGAAGGGAGCCCGCGGCGAGGTCGAGTCGGGGGACGGCGGTAGATGTCAGGAGTCGGGAGGGCTGGTGACCCGTTCGCGTGCGATGCGTCGATCACCCGAGAATCTACCGTGATGCCGCGCCCGTGTCCGTCGTACGTTCGGGGGATCGAGACGGCGCTCGCGCACTGGTGCCGTTCGGGCTGTGCGACTACTTTCCGCCGTCGAAAACGATCACCCTGAACGAGGACGCACCGTGGAGCATTCATCACCCTTTGGCACGCTGTGGGCCGGGCTCGGACTCGGCGCCTTCTACTTGGCGTTGACCTGGGTCAACCTGCTGCTCGGACATTTCCTCACCCCGCTCTTCCTGATTCCCATGACCTGGCTGCAGGATGCCGTGATGGGAAAGAAGGCGTAGCTCGGTCGGGAGAAGAGCGCCGCGACGATCAAGGGACGAGAGCGATGCTCTCGTCCCTTTTCTGCGTCGAACAGCGATGACGATCGACGCGTCGGCGCGCACGATACGCTGGTGATACGCAATCGGGTCGTGAATCGAGCGCGACCTCACACGCCGTGTGTGAGGCAGGCGGGACCGGAGGATCGCGTCCGTATGGTATACTCGACGGCGGTTTCCCCGCGAACGCCTCACGCCTCGCTCTACGCTCCATGGACTTCCGTCAGCTCCGACTTGTTATCTCGGCGGCCACTGCCCTACTCGCCATTCCGGATTCAGTCAGCGCACAGTACCTCACGCGTCCGGCGCGCGACTGGAAGACCGCGGAGACGGCGCATTTCCGTTTTCATTTCCCCGAGGAGATGCGGAGCTGGGTGCTGCCGATCGCCGAGCGAATGGAGTCGTACGCGACAGCAGTGAATGTGTTGGTGGGCAACGCGCCATCGGCCAGGGTCACGGTAATGGTGGAGGATCCGTCGAACGTGGCGAATGGCTTCGCTGTCCCGTTGCTCGAGGGACCCGTGATCTTCCTCTGGCCGACGCCCCCTACGCCGTCGCCGACCTTCGGGCAGCACCGCGGCTGGGGCGAGGTGCTGGCGGTTCACGAATACGGTCATATCGCCCACCTTACCTTCGCGCCGCGCAATGCGAGCGAGCGTCTGTTGTGGCGACTGCTCCCCTCGCGAATCGGGCCCGTCGCCCGAAAGTCGCCGGCATGGGTCATCGAGGGATATGCGACGTACATTGAGGGACGACTGACGGGGAATGGACGCCCGCACTCGGTGGGGCGCGCGGCGATCCTTCGCCAATGGGCGCTCGAAGGGCGCCTGCCGACCTATGGTCAACTCGACGCGGCCGGTCCATATCTCGGCGGCGCGATGCGCTACCTGGTGGGCAGCGCCTTCCTCGAATGGCTGGCGCAGCGCAAGGGGGAGGAGAGCCTCAATCACCTGTGGCGCCGGATGAGTGCGCAAGAACGCCGCAGCTTCGGGGACGCGTTTCGCGGCGTGTACGGCGCGGGGCCCGACGACCTGTATGGCGTCTTCTTCACCGAGGTGATGGAAAAGGCGCTGGAAGCCCGCCGCGAGCTGCAATCTGCCGGGATCGACCAGGGAGAACTGGTCCAGAAGCTCACGTGGGGCACCGGCGAACCCGCAATCTCCAAAGATGGAGAGCGTGTCGCCGTCGTGTTGCGGTCCGCATCCCGTCCCTCGCGCCTCGTGGTCTGGTCGGCGCGGCGCGAACCGCTCGACTCGTCGGTGGTCCGCGCGCGTCGACGCATGCTCGCACGCGACACACTCGACGTCGCCCCCTTCGATTCGTTCCCGCCCCCCAAGAAGGTGCAGCGCACGCTGTTCGCGGTCGCGGGGCGAGGGCACGACAACCCACGCTGGTTCGCGGATGGGGAACGCCTGCTGGTGAGTCGCGACGAACCGTTAGGCGACGGTGCCTCTCGCCCCGACCTCTTCATCTGGAACACCCGGCGCGGTGGGGTGCATCGGGTCACGCACGGCGCCGGCATCCGGTCGGCCGATCCCTCTCCCGACGGGCGCAGCGCCGCGGCCGTGCGCTGCGCCGGCGGCATCTGCGACCTGGTGCGCGTCGACCTCGCCTCAGGACGGTGGTCGACGCTCGCCGCCGGCTCTCCGTTCGTCGTCTGGCATCGACCGCGCTGGTCTCCTGACGGAAAGCGGATCGCTGCCAGCGTCCAGCGCGATGGACGCTGGTGGACCTTCGTCGTCGATGCGGCCACGGGCGAGTCCCATCCGGTCGATCCGGGCGACGGTGCAAATCGTTATGCACCGGCGTGGACCGCCGAGCGCAAGCTCGTGGTGGTGAGTGAGCGTGGCGGCGTGGCGAATCTCGAACTCCTCGACCCTGAGACCGCGGCCCCACGCACCCTGACTCGCGTGACCGGTGCCGTGGCGGCCCCTGACGTGGCACCCAACGGGCAAGTCTGGTTCCTCGCGCTACATGCCAAGGGCTACGACGTGCGACGCGTCGCGCTGACGCAGGCTGTCGCGAGCGGTGCCGATCGCGTGCTTACACTCGAGGCCCGCTTGTCGCCGGCAGCGCCAGTCCCAACGCAGCCGGGAACGACGTTTCGCACGGCGCCGATCCGCGGTCCCACGGACTACGGGATCGGCCCGCGCGGCTGGCGCGTGCTCCCCGGCCTCAGCTTCGGCCCCGATGGCGACATGGCGTCGCTGATGATCGCCAACCTCGATCCGGTCGGCCGTTTCAGCGTGGTGGGTCAGGGCGGGTACGGCCAGCGAGGCGCGTGGCGCGGGGGCTCGCTCGCCACCGCCATCCGACTTTGGCCGATACAGCTGGAATCGAGCCTCTGGTACAGCGAGCACGCGCCCTCGGAGCAGGTATCCGGCTCCTTCGCCTCCCTCGACATCGACGCACGGTTCACCGGCTTGGGCGCCGCGGCTCGCTTTGACCGCTCAGGGGGCGCGTGGGACGTATCGATGCGTGCCGGTGGCAGCGTGGCGCAAGTGGACGGCAAGCAGCTCGACGGCGCCGGACGCAGCATGGGCTTCGCTGATTTTCGCGGGCGCCTGATCTGGACCTGGCACGGTCTCTCGCTACGCCCGCAGCTGTACGCGCAAGCCGCGCAGGGAGGCACCGGAGGCGACTCGTGGACTCGCACGTTGACAACGGGCGCCCTCACGCTCGGAGGTCCCCGCCGGTCGTTGCGCGCCGAAGCGACGGTCGGCGCCACGACGACAGCAGGTCCGGGCGAGTTCGGCCGAGCATACGAGCAGTTCGCGGTTGGCGGCGCGGTGCTCCCCTTCATCGATCGCTCTTTCCTCTCGCAGCGCATTTCCCTTCCGTCGGTGCCGGTGGGATATGCGTCCGGGCGAAAGGTCGCGCTCGGTCGACTGTCGACCCAACTGTTCGGAGTGACGCCCTACGCGGTATGGGTGACCGCCGGCGATCGGTTGACGCAGTACCAGCGCATCCTTGGGGCGGAGCAGGATTGGCTGTTCTCCGGAATCGGCTTCGCTCGACTCCCCGAGACGCGGCTTCGATTCGGGGTCGGCTACTCGATGGATGAGCCGTACCGCGAGAAGATTCGACCGTACGTCAGCGTGACCTATCGGCCTTGACGCGCGTGAGAACGATCCACGTTGCCGTTTCGTCTAGGTCCCGTTGGCCGTATGCGGTGGGTCCCACAACACGTTGCAGCCGCCCGGCCCAAAGACGGCCGGCGGGTGCTCGCCGGTGTTGAGCAGGTCATGCAGCATCTCGTGTTTCACCAGCGACGGATTTTCCAGCCAGCGTTCAGCGATGTAAACGTGGTGCGGCGACTGCCAGCGACCCGCACAGGGACCGTTCGGACAGGGGAAAGTCTCGCCCTTCACCTTCCAGAATCGGATCCGCTCGAAGTTGGCCGAGCGCTGCGCGCACAATTCGAGCTCGGCCCACCATTGGCGATAGGCGGTCGGCACGTCGAGAGGGGCGGCGCCATCCGGCTCGTAGCGACAGCCGGCGCACGAGAGCACTACGGCAGCGAGAGATGCGGCGAGACGGAGAGTCTGAGGCTTCATGTGCGGCGCGCTGACGAATCCTGGTGATACCGGTCACAACTTCCTACCTGTCGAGTACGATTGCGGGAATAGTGCCGACCGGAGTGACGTCGATGGGGGGGAGCGCGTCAGCGAACTTTACTTGCAGCTGCTATCTCATAAGTTCTTCTCTGGCATGCGTTAATACATGCGGTGAGGATCGAAGCGCTCGTCATCGACGATTCAACTCGACCGCGCCTGTCAGCCGACAGCGGTGGGTTCTGCCGGAGTCTGGGGAGCAAGCGCAACAGCGCGCGGTATGGCACCGTCGATCTCTCGAGCGCCAGCTTCGTTCGCCCGAACTCGCGCGGCGTGGCCGGCGCAATGCGCGGTCGGCACCGCGCCCCGGGATTTGCTCGTCCTCGCACTTCGCAGAAAGAGGCGCAGCGGTCGCCCACGCCGACTTCCCGCGCCGAGCTCCCGCGCCGAGCTCCCGCGTCGAGCTCCCGCGCCGAGCTCCCGCGAAGTGGGACACCCAATCCGTCGAGCCAGGGCGTAGGCGCACCTAACGAACGTGGCTCGTCGCTCGGCGTCGTTCCGGTGTCCTCATGGTGGAGTGGCGGCACGCGCCCTACTTTGATGGCGCGATCGGCGTCTCCCCCTCATCGCATTCGAGTCGTCGGCGCGAGTTTCAGCCCCTCCCTCCACCCGGTCTGCCATGTCGAAGTTTCGTTTCGCGGCCGTTGGAGCGCTCGTTTTGCTCGCGCCTGGCGTCCTGTGCGCGCAGGCTCCCGCCGTACGCGCTCCGTCGATCGACACGACGCCCCGTCCCGAGGCGGCGCCCGCCGACGTTGCGTCCGTGGACGCGATCCTGGCCGCCCTGTACGACGTCATCTCCGGCCCGGCCGGCGCGCGCCGCGACTGGAATCGATTTCGCTCCATACTGGCGCCGAACGCCCGCCTGATGCCGACCCGCGCCCTGCCTAACGGGAAGGCCGACGTGATGATGTGGAGCGCGGACGATTACGTCTCGACCGCCGGCGCACGACTCGAACAGTCCGGATTCTTCGAGCGGGAGATCTTCCGCACCACGGAGTCGTACGGCAACATCACGCACGTCTTTTCGACCTACGAGTCGCGGCGTACCGCCGACGCCTCGGAGAAACCCTTCGCCCGGGGGATCAACTCGATCCAGCTGCTGCGCGACGGCTCGCGCTGGTGGGTGGTCTCGATCTTCTGGGACGCCGAGCGTCCCGGCAACGCGATTCCGGCGAAGTACCTGCCGCGATAGTCAGACCTTCCGTCGTCGTACTGACCGCCTAACGGGGTAGCGAGAGCAACGCACGTCTTGTGCAGCGCGTCGACGTATCGCAGTATCCCGCGTCTTTTTCTCTTCAGGATCTTTCGACATGCGCATTGGAGTTCCCCGCGAAACGACCGCCGGCGAGCGGCGGGTAGCACTGGTTCCGGAAAGCGTCGCTCGCCTCAGGAAGGCTGGCGTGGACGTTCGCATACAGCGGGGGGCCGGCGTTACGGCCTTCGTCACCGATGATGCATACGCCACCGCCGGCGCGGAGCTCGTGGACGATGCGAGCGCCGTCCTGGGAGACTGCGACGTCATCTGCAAGGTGCAGCGACCGTCTCCGGAGGAGGCAGCGCTGGTCCGCGAGGGGGCCCTCGTCATTTCGCTGCTGCAGCCCTCAACCAGCGCCGATACGCTCGAGGCGCTCAACGCCCGCAAGGTGACCGCGCTGGCGCTGGAGCGCGTGCCGCGCATCACGCGCGCGCAATCGATGGACATCCTCTCCTCACAGGCCACGGTCGCCGGGTACAAGGCGGTGCTCATCGCGGCGACGCATACGTCGAAGATCCTGCCCATGCTCATGACGGCGGCGGGTAACATCCCCCCGGCGAAAGCATTCGTGGTGGGCGCCGGCGTCGCGGGACTCATGGCCATCGCCACCGCGCGTCGACTCGGTGCCATCGTTTCGGGATACGACGTCCGGGCGGCCGCGCGCGAGCAGGTACTGTCGCTCGGCGCGACCTTCATCGGCCCCGAACCAGAGGCGGACGCCGAAGCGGCCGGCGGCTATGCCCGCGAACAGACCGCCGAGGAGAAGGCGAAGACACTCGCGGCCCTCGCGGCGCACGTGACGACGCAGGACCTGATCATCACGACCGCGGCAATCCCAGGGCGCGCGGCACCGCGC
This sequence comes from Gemmatimonadota bacterium, assembly GCA_040007995.1. Taxonomy (GTDB): domain Bacteria; phylum Gemmatimonadota; class Gemmatimonadetes; order Gemmatimonadales; family Gemmatimonadaceae; genus SCN-70-22. The sequence goes on from JBDTUA010000002.1 coordinate 33,581, forward strand.
ATCATCACGGCCGACATGGTCCGCAGCATGCGTCCGGGCACCGTGCTCATCGACATGGCGGCGGAAAGCGGTGGCAACTGCGAGCTCACCCGCGCCGGCGAGGTCGTCGAAGTCGATGGCGTCACGATCGTCGGTGCGGTGAACCTGCCAAGTTCTGTTCCGTTCCACGCCAGCGTGATGTTCAGCAAGAATGTCCTCACTTTGCTGCAGCACATGATCAAAGATGGCGCGCTGGGCCTCAACCTCGACGACGAGATCATCGGCCCCATGTGCGTCGCGCACGCCGGCACCTCCCGCGCCTAACGCTCCCTGGTTCTCCCGTCCTCCCGTCTTCTCGTCTTCTCGTCTTCTCGTCTTCTCAATCCATGTCCGACTCTTTGATCACCGGCATCGTCATCTTCGTGCTCGCCACGTATCTCGGCGCGCAGTTGATCGGTCGAGTCCCGCCCACGCTTCACACCCCGCTCATGTCCGGAGGCAACGCCATCTCCGGCATCACGGTCGTCGGGGCGTTGATCGTCGCCGCCGCCGGACTCGGATGGATCTCGACGGTCCTAGGCTTCCTGGCCGTCGTCTTCGCCATGATGAACGTCGTTGGCGGCTACGCGGTCACCGACCGCATGTTGCAGATGTTCAAGAAGGAGGACGCGAAGTGATTTCACCCGGGATTGAACGACTGCTGTACCTCGTCGCCGCCGTCCTCTTCATCATCGGACTCAAGGATCTGCAGAGCCCGGCGACAGCGCGAAAGGGGAATAGGACGTCCGGCGTGGGAATGCTCATCGCCATCGTCGTCACGCTGCTCGGGCTGCAGATCCTGACGCCCGCAGTGCTGATCGCGGGTCTCGTGACCGGATCGGCCGTCGGCTGGTGGATGGCGCGCTCGATCAAGATGACGTCGATGCCGCAGATGGTGGCGCTGCTGAACGGCTTCGGCGGCGCGGCCTCGCTGCTGGTAGGCGGTGCCGAGTTCCTCAAGTCGGAGCTGCGCGGCGAGCAGATTGCCGTCGACACCGGTATCACCATCCAGCTGACGCTGCTGATCGGCGCCGTCACGTTCTCCGGCTCGGCCATCGCCTGGGCGAAGCTGCAGGAAGTGATGACGGGCAAGCCCATCACCTTCCCGGCACAGAAGATCGTCAACGCGCTCGTCTTTCTGTCGATCGTCGGGCTGAGCATCTACCAGCTGATGGTCCCCGAATCGATCCTCTGGCCCTTCTACGCCGTGTGCGGCCTCAGCCTGCTGCTGGGCGTGCTGCTGACGATCCCCATCGGCGGAGCCGACATGCCGGTCGTCATCTCGCTCCTGAATTCCTATTCGGGGCTTGCAGGCGCCATGACCGGCTTCGTGATCCAGAACGACGTTCTTATCATCTCCGGTGCGCTCGTGGGGTCGTCGGGGATCATCCTCTCGCAGATCATGTGCAAGGCGATGAATCGTTCGCTCGCGAATGTGCTGTTCGGCGCATTCGGATCAACTGTGACCGCGACCGGGAAGAGCGCGGCGGGGCTGACGGTGAAGTCGATCTCGGTCGAGGATGCGGCGATCCAACTCGCGTATGCACAGAGCGTAATTGTGGTTCCGGGATACGGGATGGCGGTGGCCCAGGCGCAACACACGGTGCGCGAACTCGCCGAGTTGATCGAGAAGAAGGGTGGCACCGTGAAGTATGCCATCCATCCGGTGGCTGGCCGCATGCCGGGCCACATGAACGTCCTGCTGGCCGAAGCGAACATCCCGTACGACAAGCTGTTCGCGATGGAAGATATCAACTCCGAGTTCGACAACTGTGACGTGGCGATCGTCATCGGCGCGAACGACGTCGTCAACCCGGCGGCGCGCAACGATCCCGCCTCGCCGATCTTCGGCATGCCCATTCTCGACGTGGATCGGGCGAAGAGCTGCATCGTGTTGAAGCGGTCGATGGGCGCGGGCTTCGCAGGGATCGAGAACGAGCTGTTCTACGCACCGAAAACGTCCATGCTGTTCGGCGATGCCAAGTCGAGCCTGGGCAAGCTCGTGTCGGAGATCAAACAGCTCTAGTGATGGCGCGCAGCGGATGCCGGCCCGCGGCGCGGTCGTGCGAAAGGACCAGGGTCGGTGGTCGCGTGCGGGCGCTCCTGCTTGGCGCGACCCTGGGGATGCCGCTCGCCCCGCTGGCCGCACAGGAGCATCGCGCCGTGATCGCGTCGACGACCGACCCGGTGTCGCAGGGCATCGTCGCGGTCATCGTCGTCGGTGTCTTCGTCCTGTTGTCGCTAGAGGCCGCGCATCGGGTGCTCGTGGCACTGAGTGCGGTGGCCCTGCTTTTTGTCATCACCTACTTCACCCCGTATCGCCTGATCACGTTCGAGGGGGTTGGGCAGGCGCTGGATATCAACGTCCTCGTCCTGCTCGCCTCGATGATGGCGGTTGTGGGGGTGCTCAAGACGACCGGTGTCTTCGAGTGGGCGGTCGGCCACCTCGTTCATCGCGCCGGACCGCGACCGCTCGTACTTCTGGCGTTGCTCGCATGGTTCACCGCGATCTCGTCGGCGTTTCTCGACAACGTCACCACGGTCATCTTCGTCACGCCGATGGTGCTCGGAATCTCGCGGCGGCTGCGGCTCAAGCCGACGGTCTTCCTGCTGCCGATGATCATGGCTGCCAACATCGGCGGAACTGCCACGCTCATTGGCGATCCGCCCAACATCATGATCGGATCGGGCGCCGGGCTCTCCTTCATGGATTTCGTCGAGGACCTGACCCTTCCCTGCATCCTCATGATGTTCTGGCTGGAGTACTACTCCCGCCGCTACTACCGCGACGACCTGCACCGGCCTCAACCCGAGGCCACGAGTGGCACGCACGTGATCATGCCGCTCGAAGACCCCGTCCTTGCGCGCTGGATGGGCGTGATAGGTGTCGGCATTCTCGTCGGCTTCCTCACCCACCACCTCACGGGGATGCCGCCAGCCGTTCCCGCCCTCGTCGGGGCCGCCGCGGCGCTCGGTATCCAGGATCTCCTCTACATCCGAACCACGCGTCCGACGGCCCACGAGCGGACGCACGGCATCCTGGCGGTGACCGAGCGCGACATCGAGTGGCCGACGCTCTCCTTCTTCGGCTTCCTGTTCATCATCGTTGGCGCTGCGGTGCAGACCGGGTTGATCGGGACGCTTGCCGACGGCCTGCAGTGGGCGATCGGCGCCACGTCGTCGGCGCTGGGATTGTCCGCCACGGGGACGCTGCTACTCGCGGCGATCCTCATCTGCTGGGTGAGCGGAATCCTGTCGGCGCTCATCGACAACATCCCCTTTGTGGCCGTCGCCATCCCGATCGTCGGGCGCCTGATTCCCACGATGGGTGGCAACGCCGACGTGCTCTGGTGGGCGCTCTCGTTAGGGGCCTGCCTCGGCGGTAACGGTACCGTAATCGGTGCGTCGGCGAACGTCACCACGATCGGCTTGGCCGAGCGCGACGGAGTGCGCATCTCGTTTGGTGAGTTCGCGCGCTTCTCGGTCCCGATCGCTGCCGGAACGATGGTGATCGCCTCGGCGTATCTCGCACTTAATATCTACCTCGGCAAGACGGGCTCCTTCGTGTCGATGGCAGTCCTGGTGGCCATCGTCGCCGGGATCCGGATCATCGCCGGACGTGCTGCCAGCGACTCCGCGTCGTTAGCCGGCAGCCGCGGGAGCGCCTAACCGGGAGCGCCTAACGTGAACGTGCGTCCGCGCCACGCGCGGGGACGTCGCATCGTGGACAGCACAAGGCGAAACGCCGCGAGGGGATCGGAAAGCGGCGAGAGCCAGAAGCCAGCGGTCCGACTATCGTAGGAAGCCGAGAGCGCGAAGAGCATGAGGACGCGGATCGCGACGAGGGCTTGATTGGTGTGCAGCAGGAGCCGCGACGCGGCCGTGTGGCGATCGAGGAGACCGAACGCGAAGGCGAGCAGCACCAGCCACGGTGCGCCCTGCACGAGGACGATGAAACCCACGTCGAACCACTGCTGCACCCGCGTGCAGGCATCGCTCAGGTCGAACGAGCGACCCCACTCGCGCCACATCTGCCACACGCCGTCGTACGCCCGGACCTTGTACAGCCGGGAGCCATCGAGAAATCCGACGCGTACACCGCGGGCCGCGAGTGCACGCGCCAGCGTCACGTCGTCCGCCCACGACTGTCGTGCCGCTTCGTATCCACCGTGGGCGAGCAGCACCGTGCGCCGCGCGAGAAAGCACTGGCCGTTGGCCATCACGCGCGCGGGCGTCGGATCCTTGGCCCCCGCGGCGCCAAAGCGATAGACCAGCGTGAGGAGCATCGACGGCTGCAACCACTGTTCGGCGGCGCGCATGTCGGCAAAACGAGGAGAGAAGGAGACCACGTCGTATTGCAGCTCCCTCGCGGCGCGCACCACGGCGGCAACCATCCCCGGCTGCGGCTCGGTATCGGCGTCGACGCCGAGCACCCAGTCGCCCGTGGCCAGTCCGAGTCCATGCTGCAGCGCCCACACCTTCCCCACCCATCCCGTCGGAACGGGGGGATCCTGTTCCACGCGAAACCGGCGATCGCGGGATACGACGTCGGCCACGAGGTCGGCCGTCCCGTCGGTCGAGTGCGAATCGACGACGATCACCTCGAGCAACGGGGCACCCTGCGCCTGAAGTCCTGCGAGGCACGGCCCGATGCGCGACGACTCATTGAGGGTTGCAAGCACGACGGAGACCGTCCCCCCGTCCTCGTCGGTACCCGGCGCGACGCTTGGCGCGATCGGCGGGCGACGGTGGCGTCCAGGCAGCAGCCTGGTGACGAGGAGTACGAGCGCCGCCAGCTGCAGCAACGCGAGGAGAGCGATCACGTCCATGAATGCGGGGCGTAGGACGGACGGTTCCGCCTCGCGCGTGAGATGCGCCGCCGCGTGACTCGCCGAGACGCCGCGGCTTCGCGGCGTATCACGGTCTAGGCCTCGCCGCGCGGCCGTGGCGCGCGAACACGTGGCGCGGCGAGCCCTCCACGGCCGCTACCGCGCTCCGGACGCCGCCCGCGTCGCCGGTTCGTCGGACAACCAGTATGTGAACCACTGCCGAATCCGACCGAGGCGGTCCACGAGCAACCAGGGTTCGCCGCTTCGCGACAGCTCGTGCGTCGAGCGCGGATAGCGTACGAACTCGACAGGTGTCCCCTGCTTCTTGAGGCCGACATACCACTGCTCCGCGTCCGTCATGGGCGTTCGGTGATCCTCCTCGGACTGCACCATCAGAGTCGGCGTCTTGACGCGCCGGATGTACCGGATGGGCGAGAGCGAGTCGTACATCGCCGGATTGTCCCACGGCTTGCCGTAGAACTCAAACTCCGTGAGCCCCTGCGCGTCGGACGTGCCGTACCACGACCACCAGTCGCTGATCATGCGATCGGTCTCTGCCGCCTTGAATCGGTTAGTCTTCGCCGTGACCCAGGCGGTCATGACGCCACCGTACGATCCGCCGGTCACTCCCATGCGCGTGGAATCGACGTCCGGGCGCGCCGCGGCGATGTCCACCGCCTTCATCAGGTCCGTATAGTCTTCGGCGAACCACCGCCCGCGGGTCGCGTACGTGAACTTGGCGCCGTATCCCGACGAACCGCGCGGATTGGTGAAGAGCACGAACATCCCGGCGCCGGCGAGGTTCTGGAACTCGTCGAACCATCCTTCGCCGTACTGACCGTGCGGCCCGCCGTGGATGTAGAGAGCAAGCGGATACTTCTTGCCTGACTCATATCCGTAGGGCTTCATCAGCCAGCCTTCGATCTCGACGTTGCCGACGCTCTTGTAGGTGAAGCGTTCGGCGTCGCTGAAGGCGACCTCCTTCAGCAGCGGGTCGTTAAACGACGTGAGCCGACGCTCGCCGCTGCCGTCCACATTGGCGATGTAGAGTTCGGTCGGTTTGTCCATGCTCGTCGCGACGAACGCCAGCTGCCGCCCCGAGTCATCGATGCTCAAGCCGCGGGACTGCCGACGACCGCCGATGACCTCCTTCTGTGATCGCGTCGCCGGATCGAGGTGGAAGATGCCCGTCCGTCCCCCGATGCTCGCGTCCATCAGGAGGCGTCCGTCGGGAAGCCACTCGTAGCTGCCGGGCTCATACTGCCAGTTCGCGAGGAGGTTCACCGGGGAGCCGCCCGCCGCCGGCACGACATACAGCGCGTTGTTGCTGACGCGGTCGGGTGCGCCCGTGAAGGAGATCCACTTGCCATCGGGGGACCAGGCCAGGTCGCCCTCGTTGCCCATGGCAGTTGTGAGGCGGCGTGGCGTCCCGCCGGCGATCGCGACGACAAAGATGTCGGCGTCGTTGCGAGCCGCCTCGTCGCGCCGGGCATTGTACGGGAGTCGCGCCAGCGAGTCACGCTCCGCTTCGACAACGGAATCGGGACGCAGGCGCGGATCGGCGATGTACGCGATCCACCGCCCGTCGGGCGAAACGACGGCCCCGCGACGCGAATACGCGGTGCTGTCGATCAGCTTCTTCTTCGATGTCCCGTCGAGCGGCTGCATCCAGATCTGCGTCGGGCGATAGACGTGCGCGGTCCGCGGGCCCGGGAGAAAGCCTGGGCCGTTCGACTTGTAGCGCATCTCGGTGATGTGCCTTCCGTCGAAACGGGACGGGTCGAGCGGGCGGGTGATGGCGCCGAACGGTGGCCGAGCCATGGGCTGCATGCGATCGAATGGATCGCGCGTCCCCGAGTCGGCCGTCGCCGAATCGGGAACAGGGGCGTCACTCCAGACGACAAGACGTTTGTCGTTAGGTACCGACCCGTCGGGATAGGCCTCCGTCGACACCGCCTCGCCTCCCGGCTGGTCCATGCGCAGCCCCCACGCGCGACCGCGCCCCCCACCGGGACGCTGCGACGAAAACAGGAGCCATGAGCCATCGGGTGACCAGCGCGGGTTGGACGACTCATACCCCGCCGAGGTGAAGCGCTGCGCCTCGCCCCCGGTTGTGGGAACCACCCAGACTTCGCTATGGCGCTTGTTCTCCTTCTCCCGCACGGTGGTGACGGTGAAGGCCACATTCCGGCCATCCGGCGAGATCGCAGGCGACGAAAGAGTCGTCACTTTGTACCAGTCGCCGGGTGTAAAGGCGCGGGGAGTGCCTCCCTGCCCGCCTGCGGTGGCCGCAGCGACGCCAAGAAGGAGGACGACGCACAAAGTTGATCGCATGAGTTTCACTCCGGTCGTGTTGATTCAGCCGCTAAACTCCAGCTGGGCGCCGCGCGGCGCCAGTGCCGTTAGCTCGAATACGAGGCGCCCTCCGACAATGCTGCCCCTGCGCTCGCTCGCCCTGCGCCGTCCCCGGCCGGAACAGCTCGGGAACTTCCCGTACTCGGTCCCCGCGATTCGTCTGCTGGAGACGCTCGCCTTTCCGGCGCCGGTGACTTTTTTCGTCGGCGAGAACGGATCTGGAAAGTCGACATTGCTGGAAGCAGTGGCACATGCCACTGGGCTTCCGGCGATTGGGAGCGAGCTGCGAGTCGAGGACGATGCCACGCTCGACGAACAGCGTACTCTTGCAGCGTCGATCTCGCTCACCTGGAACCGCGGACGGTCGCCACGAGGATTCTTCCTGCGTGCGGAGGACTTCTTCGGCTTTACCAAGACGCTCGCGCGTATGCGCGCCGCATTCGTGGCCGAACTCTCGGCGATCGACGAAGAGTATAGGGATCGCTCGGCGACAGCGCGTGGGCTTCGGATCGATCCCATCGCCGCCTCGCTGCGCGACATGGAGACGCGCTACGGCGTGAACCTCGACGCCAATTCGCACGGCGAGAGCTTCCTCGCGCTCTTCAAGGCGCGCTTTGTTCCCGGCGGTCTGTATCTCCTTGACGAACCAGAAGCGCCGCTCTCGCCCCAGAGCCAGCTCGGATTCCTGGCGATGCTCAAGGACATGTCGGCGCAATCATCGCAATTCATCATCGCCTCACATTCCCCGATCCTCCTCGCCCATCCAGGAGCGACGATCTACTCGTTCGACCGGCCACCCGTGCACGGCGTCGCGTATGAGGAGCTGGAGCACGTACGCTTGACGCGCGACTTCCTCGCCAGCCCGGAGCGCTTTCTCCGTCATCTCTGACCCGCCTCGCGTAAACGCTCGCGCCTGCCGCGGGCACGCTGGATGTGGGCCCCAGAACGCACGGCGCACGAGATGCGCGATGATCGCGCGCTCGACGAGTGACGCGAGCCGGTCCATCGCGCAGCGGCTGGCGTCTCGTCAGGCGGCGGCATCGGTTGTAGGTTGCAGGTGCCCTCCCCTTCCTCCCAATGCCCGCCTCGCTCGACGCCCCTGGTGCGCGTGTTCTCACGCTCTGGCAGCGATTGTCCCCACTGCCAGGTGGGCGATGGCTCTTCAACCGCGTGCTCGGGTGGAGGGTCCCGTATACCGGCGCGCTCGGGGCGCAGGTGGTGGAGCTGGCGCCCGGACACGCAGTCTGCGTGTTGCGTGAGCGAAGAGGCGTGCGCAACCATCTCCGGTCGATCCACGCTGTGGCCCTCGCCAACCTCGCGGAGTTGTGCAGCGGGACGGCGATGCTGACCGCCCTCCCACCGGGAACGCGGGGGATCGTGACCCGCCTCGAGATCGACTTCGTCAGGAAGGGGCGCGGCCGCCTCACGGCTCGCACCGACGTGCAGCTGCCGGCACTCCACCAGGCCACGCAGCTCTTCCCGGAGGCGATCATCAGCGACGCGTCGGGTGCAGTGGTCGCGCGAGCCCGAATCACGTGGAACGTCGAACCCTCCGCGGAGGCCCTCGGCGCCGACCACACGCGTGAGTCGGCACCGTCGCCGCCGCCGAACGAGGGGAACGCGATTCCTGCCTCCGCACCACGTCCGAAGTCGACGTCGTCCACCCGGGTGCCGCGTTAGGGTTTCCATGGACACCGCCCTCACACGCCACGCGGGGATCGAGCTCCCGGTCATCTGCGGCGCGATGTATCCGTGCTCGAACCCTGAACTGGTCGGCGCCGTATCGGCCGGCGGGGGGCTCGGCGTCGTGCAACCGATCTCGCTGACCTTCGTGCACGGATACGACTTCCGCGACGGGCTGCGCCTCATTCGATGCCTGGCGAACGATCAGCCCATCGGCATGAATGCCTTGATCGAGTCATCCTCTCGACGCTATCACGAGCGCATGGTGCGGTGGGTCGAGATCGCGCTCGAGGAGGGAGTGCGGTTCTTCGTCACGTCACTCGGCAATCCCCGCTGGGTCTGCGCGCGGGTGCATGCGGCCGGCGGCGTCGTCTACCACGACGTGACCGAGGCGCGGTGGGCACGCAAGGGTGCCGATGCCGGCTGTGACGGATTGATCGGCGTCAACGAACTCGCGGGGGGACACGCGGGCTCGCGCAGCGCGGAGGGGCTGCGCGACGAACTCGCCGTGTTCGAGCTCCCCGTGGTGTGCGCAGGAGGCATTGGCGACGCCGAGGACTATCGTCGCGCGCTCGAGATGGGATACGCCGGCGTCCAGATGGGGACGCGCTTCATCGCCACGCTCGAGTGTTCGGCACACGAGCGATACAAACAGGGGATTGTCGCAGCGGAGGCGAAGGATATCGTCCTCACCGAACGCCTGACGGGAGTCCCGGTCGCCGTGATCGACACGCCGTACATCCAACGCGTCGGACTCCGCGCAGGACCTATCGCGCGCTGGTTGCTGCGAGGGCAACGCACCAAACGCTGGATGCGCACGATCTACGCGGCCCGATCGATCTTGTCGCTCAAACGATCCAACGCGCGCGGCGACGCCACGCGTGACTACTGGCAAGCCGGACGAAGCGTGGCGTCGGTACACGGCGTCGAGCCCGTCGCGGCCATCCTTGCGCGCTTTCGCGACACGACCCGCGCGCTGGACAGCACTCGACTTCCGGCCTGAACTCATGACGTCCCGTTTCGCTCTCTTCACGATCCCGCTCAGTGCGTCGCTCGCCCTGGCGCTCGCCATGGCTTCCCCGCTCCCTGCGCAGGCCCCCCGACCGACGATGGCCGTGGTCGGCGGACGCATCATCGACGGTTTTGGCGGACCGGTGATCGAGAATGGGGTGATCCTCATCGCCGGTGACCGCATCATCGCCGTCGGTCGCGAAGGAGAGGTCGCCGTCCCTTCGGGGGTGACCGTCGTCGACGCCAACGGCCAGACGGTGCTTCCGGGGCTAATCGACATGCACGTGCATCTGCACATCCTGGGACACGGGGATTACAAGCGTTGGGATGAGCTCTATGGGACGCGCGATGCATCGCTCGTGATGCCGATTGCCGCCCGCCAGCTGCTGATGGCGGGGGTCACAAGTGCGCGCGATCTCGGTGCGCGGCTCGACGACATCCTGTCGGTCAAGCGCCGCATTGCCTCCGGCGAGATTCCCGGTCCGCGACTCTTTGTCTCAGGTCCCTTCATCCAGCACGCGGCGTACGAGGAATACGAGACGCCCTTTCGCTGGGGGGTGAACGGCGCCGAGGACGCTCGTCAAAAGGTGCAGCGCATCATCGACGCCGGCGTCGACTTCGTGAAGCTCATCGATCAGGACCAGATGACGGAGGCCGAAGTCGCGGCGGTCGTCGAGACGGCGCACAAGAATGGGAAGATGGTCGTAGCGCATGCGCACCGGATGTCCGAGATCCGCGTCGGACTCAAGTACGGCGTGGATGACTTCGAACACACCGGACTCGGAACGGCCCCTGGCTATCCCGACGACATCCTGCAGGCGCTGCGCGAGCGAAATTCTTCGCTGTACTGGACACCGACGCTCTCGCCGCTCTTCACGCTGTACGAGGCGGGGACGGTTTTCCCGGAACGACTCGACGATCCGTCGTGGCGCCAGTTCATGCCGGACGACATGGCACGCGAGGTTCGTGCGTCGCTCACCCACATACCGCAGCTTCCTTACTACGCGCTCTTCCCATCCCGGCTACCGCTGCTCCCGACCAAGTTCCAGCAGTTGCGCGAGACCGGAGTGCGCATGATGATTGGTACCGACGCGGGGATCCCGGCGATGTTCCACAACGACGCAACCTGGCGCGAGATGGTCAAGTGGGTCGAGTTCGGTGTCTCTCCGATGGAGACGATCCAGTCCGCTACGCTCTGGCCCGCGCGCTTCCTGCGTCGCGAGCAGGACATCGGCGTGCTGGCGGTCGGGCGGTTGGCCGACATCATCCTCGTGCACGGTGACCCGCTGACGGACATGACCGTGATGCGCGACGTGCGCGTCGTGATCCAGGGCGGACGTCGCGTCAGATGACGGAGATCACGGCGCGATCGCGCATCGTTCCACGGCCTAGTCAGCGCCTCGTCAGGCGGAGGTGACGACGATGCTCCTCGAGATACGGGAGGTCTCGCGCAAGACGGCGCGCGACGGACGGCTGGAGGTCACCGAGTCGAGCGCCCGTCGACTCGCCATGGTACCGCCGCCACTGCACGTCGAGGTTGATAGCACGCGGGGTGAAGCTGCAATCGTCGACATGACGTGCGACTGTGCGAAGGGCGGAAGTCTAGGCGGAAGCCTAGGCGGAAGCCTAGGCGGACACCGGCACTACTTCGTCCAGTCTCCGCTCTTTAGCGCGCTGCCGGCCGGTGAGACCATCGTACTCGAGTTGCTCGAGGGTCCGTTACTCACGGTGGCACGTCCGCATCCGCTACGACCCGAATGAAGTCGTTGCCTAGCTGGCCGGCAGATCTGCCGGATCTCCGGCGAGGTAGCGCTTGAACGCGTGCAGCACGCAACGCACCCCGCCGTTCTCGCGTATCTCACCGGGGCGAAGGCCGGTGTACCGCTTCATCATGTTGCGCATCGAAGTGCCCGAGGGGAAATCGAGCAGAAGGGCGACTTGTTCGACCGAGCGACCCGGGTCCTCCAGCAGGCGAGCTGCAACAAGTAGTCGGCACCACGAGATGAGTGCGCTAGGGGTTGGAAGATGCGCGCCCTTGAGCCGCGCCACCAACGTCTTGCGATGCACGTTTAAGGCGTCAGCGACGTCTTCGACAGTGAGAGCCCGCCGTCCGTTTTCCAGGCAGTACCGCAGCATCGGCATCACCGGGACGGGAATCAGTCCGTCCAGTTCTCCGATGATGGTGCGCGCGGAGCAGTGGTCGGCCGCGGCGGAGAGCGCAGCCCGTAGCGAGTAGCGCACGTCGTCGACGTCGCGCAGCACGATGTCGTTCACTCCCGCGCGAGCGAACTGCAGCACCTCGCGAGACGTGTCTGGCGAGATGGCGAAATACAGCACCACCGGGACGCTAGGGAATTCTTCGCGGATGCGCCGGACCGTCTTGAGGGTCGAGACGCCCTCGCGATCCCGCGTGTCGAGGATCACAACCCCGGCCAGGTTGTTCTCCACGAGCGTCATCAGTTCCGATTGCCGATCGCAGAATCGGGGGCTCGCCTGCCCGCGCAGCGCGTCTTGTAGCCGAGCCCGCGATGCAGGGTCCCAGACGAGTGCCGCGACGATCATGCGGGAAACCGGCCTTGGAGGTTACACCGTGTATGGGGATTCCCCATACGATGTCGGTGTGATACGTGAGCAGGTGACAGACTTATCGCATCCCACACCACTTCCCCCTCGAGGACCAGCATATGACCCGCGCGACCCGCTTTGCCGCCTACATCATTGCCGCCGCCAGCCTGGCCGCCTGCTCATCGTCGCCGATGGGCCCCGACAGCGCTGCCAAGTGCAATGCGAAGACCGGTCCCTGCGTCAACGCTGACTTCGTCAATCCGCACGTCGACTTCGTGAACCCGCACATCGATTTCGTCAACCCGCACATCTAGTGGGCGAAGGCGAGAGCTTCGGACTCCGGTTCGAAGGTCTCCAAGGTGGTGACGACGCGACGGGAAGTGGCGCTGAGATCGCGCTGGGCCGCCAGTCGAGCGGCCCGCGCGAGTTCCGCACGCTCCACACGTTCCTGCAACTCGAAGTACCCGCGCGCCTTCGCAATCTTCTGCACTTCCTGACGAAAGCGCTCGGACGTGACCTCATCTCCAACGGCGAGATGCGCGGCCGACAGATGGAGCAGCGCCTGCGCGTTCTCATACGGGAGCGCAGAGTTCTCGAGCATCCCCGTGATCTCGAGCGTGACACGATTGAGGGTCGAGCGCTCCTCGAGTCGCCCCGCAGCCAGCGCGGCGCCGCCAAGCGCCGACAGCCGAATGCGGAGCGTGTTAGTCCGCGCCAATGACGCCATAAAGCCGCTCAACGCGGCGCGCGAGTAGCCGTACTCCAGACAGAGCTGCGACAGGTTGGCGAGCGACTCCGCCTCGCGCGTCACATCTCCGACCGCCAACCGGAAGGCTTCCCATCCGTGCCGAATGGAAGCGTCCGAATCGCCCGTTACGCAAGTGACGATCGTAAGCCCCTGATGCGCGAAGAACTCCAGTTCGCGCGAAGCGGCTCCCTCGGCGAGGGTGAGTCCATGCTGGAAGAAGGCGCGGGCCTTGGGATAGTTGCCCCGCACACGTGCGATGACGCCTCGCCCCAGCGATGTGCGCGACAGCAACTCCTGATCCGATGAGCGCTCTCCAATCGCGCTCGCCGTCCGGTACAGCTCGTCCGCGGAGTCCAGCTCGCCCAGCTGCCGCGCGATACGCGCCTGATCTGCAGCAAGTAGACCGCGTTCGCGATCCGACGCGTCGGCCGCAACCGTGCGAGCAAAACCAACGACCGAGAAGGCAACCGACAGCGCCCCCGACTCCGCCATCCGTGCAGCGAAGCCGCGGCACGCACGCGAAACGGAATCGGCTCCAGCCCGCGTTTCGATGGCCGACAGCCCCGCGATCATCATCCGCAAGTCGTTGACGTGCGAAGTATCGTAGACGTCGGACTCCTGAGCGGAATCGGCGAGATCGCGAAGCGCGTTGGCCGACTGCAAGGCCAACTGATCACGCACGGCGTCGCCGACCTTGCTCAAGCGCCCAAGACAGTGCGCTAGCAAGAGCCACACGGTGTCGGCGTTCCCGAACTCCGTGCGACGATGTTGCCGGTCCAAGTCCGTGCGATACGCGTCGAGCGGGCTGAGCGGAGCGAGCATAGGCTCCAACCACCTGTAAGTATGGGGTGGCAATAATTCGCCTCCGGACCGCTTTACACAAGTCCGAACGCAAGGATAGGTAGCAGAGTGCGTGCCCTCCAAATCAAGAATGTCGATGCTTTACGTTATATGGCACGCGATAAAACCTTATCATCAAACATCTTGCGAGAATGCACGTCTTTGGAAACTCTGAGGACGTCTCACTGACGTTCGTGGCATCTTGCATTGTGTCATGCATCACGCAAGAGCGGCAACTGCGCCACCCTCTCGAAGCGAGGCGCACGCGCCTCACTCTGGCTTGAGCTTCGCGTCCCCGCGGGCTTGCTATCTCACCGACTGTTGCACGAATGCGTGGGACTGATCCCGCAACGTCGGCCCTTCAGGGGCGTCTGAGCTAGTCGGCGTCGCGACTTCGAACGCGCGTCGGATGCGTACCGTGCGTTCCAGTTCGTCCGTGGCCTGTAGCACCTTGCGACGCAGGTCCATCGGAAGGTCGGACCGCTTTTCAAGAAAGGTCCGAACGATGGCGAGTGCGCTGTCGCTCGTCTGGCCGTCGATGAAGGACCCGATCCAGGAGCCCAGGAAGAAGATGCGGCGATTGCGCTGGATCCACGGAAGCGAGTCGAGCGCCGGCGTGAGATACTGGAGGGTAAGTGTTTGCGACTCAAGGGCATTGAACCCGTCGAGTGAAGCGGTAGCCCAATCTTCGTTGAGCGTGGCGTCGGCGAAGTAGCGCTCGAAATACGACCGCTTCGTCGCCGGATCGGGACTGGCCGCGCGCGCCACGAACGCCCGCCTGACCCCTTCTGCGGATTGATCCTTCGCCGCTTCCTCCGCGAGCCTCGCCGGCGCACCAGGCACGCCGAGCGCCATGAGTCGCGTGACGATCGCCCACCGAGTCGGCGGCCGCAGCGGTTCTCCGGCGATCGAAGTGCTGTCGAGCATCCCGCTCATCAGGTCGACGGTCGGCTGCGTCGAGGCGACCCGAACCCACGCATCGAAGTGCGCCTTCCGGATGCCGTATGGCGACTCGACGTTGTTCGCCCCATCCAGCAGCGTACGTTCCACGTCGGGGAGCGTCGCGTCGCGGAGTACGGGCGGCAGGTAGGCCGTGGTCGCTCTCGTCAGGCGCGAGATAATTCCCGCCACGATCTGTTCGTCCTGTTCGCGGGGGAGTTCGCGCAGGGCCATGCGCACGAAGCGCTCGGGCGACAGGAGGGCCTCGCGCACGAGATCCCAGAGCGCTCCCCACAACATCGAGCGCAGAAAGGGATCGCGAACCGTCCCGATCATGCGTTCGAGGTTGCTGACGCTCGACGGATCAAGCAGCGTGAGCGCGTAGGCGAAGTCGCGTGAGTTTGCGAAAACGAAGGCAGGAATCAGGCGACCGGTCAGCTCCTCCACCACGGTCGTATCGCTGGTGATGGTGAGGGGAATGCGCTGCGCCTCCCCCTTCTCCGACATGACGAGCAGCTCCGTCCGAATCGGCCAGGGGCGCGGACCGGAGAGCGGTCGTGCCGGACGCTGCACGATCGTGAAACGCGAGATCTTGCCGTCGCGCACGTCCTGACGCTGCTCGATGACCGGCATCCCGGGGCGCAGGATATAGTCGTCACCCCACGACCGGAGCGAGCGCTTCGCCGGAACCGCGATGGCATCGAGCAAGTCGCGCCAGGTGGCGTTGGCGTAGCGGTAGCGATTCACGAAGAGCTGCAATCCGTCGCGAAACGCCTCGTCACCGACGAGGTAGTTGAGCTGCTTGAGGACGCCCGGCGCCTTGTTGTAGACGATCGCGCCGTAGTTGCTCTTCGCCTGGTCGAGATTGTCGAGTCGTTGCCAGACCGGCGTTGTCCCTTCGGACGCGTCGACGGCATAGGCGACGGGCTTGTTGCGTAGATAGAAGGACTTCCAGGGATCGGATGCCGAGTCGAGGGCATCCTGCATCTTGGCCGCCATGTACGTCGCGAAGCCCTCCTTCAGCCAGAGGTCATCGAACCACTCCATCGTCACCAGGTCGCCGAACCACTGATGCGCCACTTCGTGATAGATGGTGGCGGTTCGCCCGAGCCGTTGCGGCAGCGTTGGGCGCTCCCGAAAAACGAAGCGCTCTTCGCTGTAGAAGATCGCCCCGGGATGCTCCATCCCCCCAAACGGAAAGGCCGGCGCCAATACCACATCCAGCTTCTGAAAGGGAAAGGGCGTCCAGAAGTACTGCTCCAACCATGTGGCCGCCCGATCGTTGGCGAGGATGATCGAGTCCGCGTCTACCTCCGCCAAGCGCGACTTGCGGACGTACAGGGTGATGGGCTTCTTGCTCCCCCGCGACTGCAGCTCGATCCACGGGCCCGCGGCGAATGCGATGAGGTAGGTGCTGATCGATTCGGTCTCGCGAAAGGTGGTCACGAGTCCGCGCGAGGTCGATTCGGTCCGGAGCTTTGCGCCGTTCGCCACCGAGGTCCATCCCAATGGCGTGGTCAGGGTCAACGTGACCTTGGCCTTGAGATTCGGCTGGTCGAAGCAGGGAAAAAGAAGGTTGGCGTCCGACGGTACGAGCAACGTGTAGAGATACGTCGCCGAGTCCGACGGATCCTTCACGCGAATGATGCTGGCGCCGGCAGCCGCGATCGGCGTCGCGAAGTCGAAGTCGACGCGATTCACTCCCAGGTGCACCGCACTCGCTGGAATGCGGATGTGCGCACCGTTGTACTCGACGCTGGGCAGGACGCGTCCATTCGCGCGGACACGACCATGCAGCGCTCCGCGGAAGTCGAAGATGACGTCGCCCGCGCGCCGTAGGTTAAAGCGCACTGCCACGCGTCCGACAGCAGAATCGCTCTCGGTGACATCCAGCACGAGGTCGTATCGCACGTCACCGATGTGCTCGGCGCGTTGAGTCGCGAGCGCGAGCGACACCCCCGGACCGGTGAGGGAATCGCGGACCGACTGTGCTCCGATGGATGTAGCGACGAACAGGGAGGCGAGCGCGAGGAGCGGAAGGCAGCGCATGGGTGCAGCGTAGTCGAACGAATACGTGCACGGAAGGCATCGCACATCGCGTTCACCACTTCCGTGGCCATGGCCGTCGTGGAATCTTCCGTCAGCCACTAACTCCACAGGTGAACCGCAGATGCGCATTGCCAAGATCGGCGTGATTGGAGCAGGAGCGATGGGAAGCGGCATTGCCGCCCTCGCCGCGTCGGCCGGGGTTCCGGTCGTCCTGCTCGACGTGCCCGGTGAGCCGGATCGGAACGGCGTGGCGAAGGGAGCGCTGCAGCGGGCGCTGAAGGCGAAGCCGGCGCCGTTCATGGAGCCGACCCGCGCCGCCCTGATCAGTACCGGTAATACGGAGGATCACCTCGACCTGCTGGCCGACTGCGACTGGATCGTCGAAGCGATCGTCGAGAAGGTGGAACCGAAGCGCGCGCTGTTCGAGCGGTTGGAGCCGGTACGCAAACCCGACGCGATCATCGCGTCGAACACGTCCGGCATTCCAATGCGGCTGCTCACGGAGGGGCGAAGCGACGCCTTCA
>JBDTUA010000003.1:0-50573 GCA_040007995.1 Gemmatimonadota bacterium
CGCTACTGGTGATTCTCGTGCACCTGTTGCCCTCGTGCCTCCGACGTAGAGGGCTCGTCCACCGGGGAGGAAGGAACCTCCTGGCGGTCGCGCACCAAGTGAAGGGTTTGCGTCGGGAAGGCGAAGGAGCTGCCAACCTCCTCCACGACCGCCATGAAGTCGAGCAGGATTTCCTGCCGGATTCCCTGAAACTCCCCCCAGTTGGACGTCTGGAACCAGGCCATGATCTCGATGTCGAGCGACGACGCGGCAAACGCGCTGAAGCGCACGACGACGGCGTCCGGCCAGATCTTTGGATGGGCACGCAGCACCCGTTCGAAGCCCGAGAGCACCTCGCGTACCTGGGCCGCAGACGTCTCGTAGACAAGCCCGATGACGGTCGCCAAACGGAGCCGATCGCGGGCAGTGAACGACTCGATGCGCATCTCGGCCAGGCGACCGTTCGGGATCGACACGAGCGTGCGGTCCAGGGTCCTGAAACGAGTGGAGCGGAGCCCGATCGCCTCCACCGTTCCCACGAAGTCTTCGATCTTCACGAAGTCGGTCTCACGGAATGGCTGGTCGACGCCGAGCGAAAAGGCGCCGAAGAGATTTTCGACCGTCTTCTGGGCGGCGAGCGCGAAGGCGAGACCGCCGAGTCCGAGACCGGCGATCAGGCTCGCCACGGGGTAGCCGAGCATGGAGAGCGTGGCAACGACCGAGATGGCGGCGACGACGACCTTGGCAACGCGCGCCCCGAGCGGGATGAGCGCGCGCGACGAAGTGGTGTCGGCGGCCCAGCTGGACGTGACGAGCATGTCGCGTGCGACATCGACGAGGCGCCAGAGCGCCCAGAAGAAATCGACGAAGATCGCCCCGCGAACGAGCTGGTAGACGCGTGCCTCCGGCGTGGCAGCGAGGCCAAGCATCGGCAGGAGGGCGGAGAGCAACAGCAGGGCGCCCGCCACCCCGATCGGGCCCGTCATGCGTTCGAGGATGGCGTCGTCCCACGTTGCCTCCGTGCGGCTCACCAGGCGGCCGACCGAGCTTCGAATCAACCGGGCAGCGAGCTTCCCGATGGCGTAGGCGACGATGAGCAGGACGGCGAGCCCGATCCACTGCCACCAGAGGATCGCGGCTGGTCCAACTCGCAGCAGCGGCGCTGGGAGGTACTCCAGCGCCCAGCGTCCCTCGAGCGCGTCATACCACGCCGGGATGCGCGCAACGGTGGACGCGCCGAAGCGCCACTCCGGTCCGGACGGGGTGCCGAGTGCGTCGCGAATCAGCACCGCGTCGCGCACGAGCCGTACGCTCGCCGAATCGCCGGCGGGTCCCACGATGATGCCGACCCGTTCGACGCCCGGGGCGAGGCCGTCGGTCGTGTCACCGAGCGCGCCGCCGGAGATGCGGTCGAGATTGAGGCGCAGGTGCCGGTCGAGCACGGCGCGCAGCTGGCGCGCCAGCGCCGCGCCATCGCCGGCCCTATCGGGCGCAAGCGTGAGGTAGGCCGCCGCAGCGTCATAGCGCGCGGCCGACGTCAGCTGGAGGAAGGCCGCGACGCTCGCGCGAGGCGAGCGCGGGGATTCAACGTCATCATCAACGGCGTGCGGGATGGACTCGGAGCGTGCCGCCGCTACCGCGCTGTCCGGCCTTTCCTGCGCGGCGCCGGTCGCAGCTGCAACAGCGAGCAGGAGCACGGTCCCGGCGACGACCCGCGCGCGGCGAATCCGGCCTCGAGCACGTACGTCGCCTCCGAGCGGTGTCGATGGGGCGGTACGCCTCGAAGCGGCGAGGCAAGCGGACGCGAGAAGGACCGGGTGTCGCAGAGGGCAGCCTCCATGTGGGGGGTGCAGCGGCTGGGACCGGTGGTAATGCGTCACGGAATCGACACGTGGCGGCCCAGCGAGTCGCGGGCGATGCAGCGGCGCGCCGCTTCTAATGTAGTGACCGGAGCCAGCTCCGACAATCCGCGCCGCCCGTCTCAGCACGCTGTCGCCACGGCTCCACTGCATTCTGCGCCTAGGTTCGACAGCGGAGCACGGCAGGGTGGGGGTCGCCAGGTATCAGCGTCGCAACGAGCGGCCGGACTCGACCAGTGCCGTGGACAGGAGTTGCAGCGCCTTCGGCCCCATACCGTGCAGCGAGGCGAGGTCCGCTGTCGTCCAGCGGGTCAGCCGCGCATCGTGCGGATGCCCGCTCCGCCCAGGGCACGCAGTGCAGGGCCCGACATGCCGCCCGGAATGGCGGCCGCGTTCGGATGGGTGTGCGGGTCCGGCGACGTCGCCTTCGGTTGACGGGCGCGGTCGGCTGTTGCCCGCTTGTCTGGCTTCGCTGGCGTCGCCTTCGGCGCGACCTCCCTGGATGCGGCCGCCCTCATCCTCCGCTTGATGTCCGTCACCTTTCCGGGCGTGCCGTCATGGGTGTGCTCTCATGAAGGGGACGGAAGGAATGATGGCAATCCCGGCTTCGCGACGCGTGGCGCGCACGCGCGGGACGGTGAGCCCAGGGAGTGTGATTCAGGATTGGACGCCGCCAACCTGCGGAGTGCGACAGCGCTTCCGATGCGTCAACCGAGCCGGACAAGAACGGCGCACGAGCGTGCGAGATCTACGGGCGAAATCGCCGCGGTCGCACGAGCGACAATGGTGCGGACGTGTCCCAGCGCACAGTCGCTGCGCGAGCTGCAGGTGCAACGCATGAAAATTCGCACAAATGTGTTAACACATAGTAGTTAGTCACTTCAGAGAGCGACGAAGGTGCCGAAACGTGATGAGGTAGCCCGTGCACCGTCGCATGTGACGAGTGTGTGTTCCTCGATCTTTAGGTGTTGAATCGTGCCCACCATCCGCCTGTCCGTCATCCTGCCACTCTGCGCCGCAGTCACCGGCCTTGCCGCCTGCTCCGCCGATGCTCCCTTCGCCGTGTCGTCTCCCGTCGCCACGCGACTCGTTCCGTCCGTCGCGGCAGCGGTGCTGCCCTCTGCACCGCTGTTCTACAGCACGCTCGACGACATGAACGCCATCACCCATCCCGCGTACGGATCGGGACGCACCGCGTCGCTCGTCGCCTTCCCAGCCAACAGCTTCGTCAAGGCGCACCTGGGAATGGGCGTCCTGATGGATGCGAACGGTGAGCGCATCGCAATTCCCCAGATCGAGAACGGAGTCCAGAATATCGAACTCGACAAGGGGACGATGGACTTCTGGTACCAGCCGAACTTCGCCAGCGACGACGACAACAAGTACACCATCGCCGGAACGGGAAACTGGACGGCGATCAAGCCGCGCGGATCGTGGCACTTCGGCAAACACAACAAGTCGAACCTGAATAAGCTGTTCCTGATCTTCTTCGACGCCAACGGCGTGCGCTACGAGCACAACGTCACCGTTGCCGACTACTCGTGGAGTGCGGGCGACTGGCAGCACGTCGTGATCACCTGGAACTTCGCGGCAAAGGCCGGCCGGCAGAACCTGCACCTGTACCTGAACGATCGCGAGCTGCCGCTCTCGCACCAGGTCTCCTACGGCCCGCAGCCGCTCCCCGCCGAGCAGCCGAACCAGATGGTCTACATCGGCTCGCGCGGCAACGGCAACATCAACGCCGATGGCGTCTACGACGAAGTGCGGATCTACGACCGCATCGTGAAGCCGAGCTGAGGGAGGGCAACCGCGCTCGCGGCCGCGTCACCGCCGGCCGAGGCACGGCGCACCGCTTCTCGCATGGGAGGCGGTGCACCTAGCGTTTTGCTGCCGGCACGAAGGCGATGCCGTCCGACCACGTCCCGGTCGGCGCGCTGCGCACGATCTCGCCGCGTGCGAGGTCGACCCACACCACGCGGTTTCGCCCTTGCAGCGTCACGAAGGCCCAGCGACTGTCGCCCGAAACGGCCACCCCCTCCGGCGATGCGGAGCCCGGCACTTCTGCTGTCGATACGAGGCTGTCGGCGGGAACGACGATGCGCGCGCGCTCGGCGCGCGTGCGCGCGTCCATCACACGAATCTCACCACGCACCGGATCGCTGATCACTGCCAGGCGTCCATCGGGTGTAATGGCGATGCGATACGGCATGCCGAATCCGCGGATAGTGTCGGGCCGGGCCGCACCGCTGGGATCCACCACCACGACGATGCTGTCCGTGTTGCTTCCGAGCCAGACGCGACGACCATCCGGCGCGGCACCGATCCCCTCGGTGGCCCGCGCCACAGCAATCGTCTGCACCGCCGACGTATCGTGCGGATCAATGACGCTCAACGAACCATCAGTGATGTTCGCGGTGAACAACCGGTCGCCCGCAGCCGACATCGCCAGCATGTGCGAAGCGCGCCCGTGCGTCGGGAGAACGCGGACGACGCGATCCTGGCGCAGGTCAACGACCAGCACCGCCTGGCTCACCTCCGAGGTCACCACGAGCAGCGAATCGCCCGGAAGGAAGCGCACGCCATGCGGACGCTGGTAGGGACCGAGATCGATCGTGCGCGCGACCGCAGCGCGGGCCACGTCGATCACGGTCAGTGTGTTGCCAGGTCTGCCGCGCACGCCATAGTTGGACACTACGGCCCACCGTCCGTCATGCGAAGCCGCGACCTCGTGGGGCCCGTTGCCGGTGCGGACGGTCGCCCGCACGGCGCCGGTCGCTGCATCGATGATCGTGGCCGAGCTGTCACTCATGTTGCTGATGACCAACGTCCCGCGCGGCCAGAGCGTGTCCTGGGCGGGGAGGAGGGACGCGGCGATCAGGGCGGCGATCGGCAGGACGGCGTGTGGCCGGACGCGGGCGCGTCGCAGAAGGGAGGAGGTCATTCGCCAACTTCCGTAGGTCTCTCGCGCCGCGCAAGAGCGCGGGGACGCGGCGATGTTCCACCCCGAATCCGTCGGATGGGCGTGCCGGATTGTCGTGACGAGCCAGGAATGCCTACCACCGGAGGACGGAAGCGATGCGACGAATGGAGAAGCCCGGACCGACTGAGCGCGCCTCATCCGCGACCGATATCTTTCGTCGTCGCCTGCCGCCTGAATGGTTCGCGGCCTGCCTCACCTTCCCCATTGATGCGCGCGCGCGTCCCGCGCTCGCGTCGACGCGGCGTTCGTTAGGAGAGACGGCGGCGGCGGACTCGTTGGACGCCGCCTGAGGGACGCAGTGCCGGAGCGTATCCCGGCACTGCGTTGCATCGAGCGCAATCCTCCGCTAGGGCATCCGTTTCGGCCGGAGCAGCAGGTCCTGGAAATCGTAGGAGAAGTCGACGTCGGGGGACGCCGGCACGATCTTCGCCTCGTCGATCGCCCCATCCGGGGTGAGCATGAAGGTGAGGTAGGCATCGGCGCGGAGCTCGCGGTCGCGCCAGCGCACGAGAAACGTGTCATGCTGCCATGGCACGAGGTCGCCGGTGAGCTGTGGCGAGTGGGAGAAACGCAGCACCAGGCCGCCGTTCTCGCTGACGATGTCGATATCGCCATACCACGCGTCCTCGTAGTGACCGGCGTACTTCGCGAGCGTCAGCGACGGGCGAGACATCGAGTCACGCGCTGCGGTCGCGCTGGATGATGCGCGCGCCGACGCTTTCGCCTCGGCCGTGCGGAGGGAATCGTAGCCGGCGATCCAGTCGAACGCGGGGGTGACGCCGAGTGCGCGATCGAGGAGCGACCAGGTGAGGGCCAGGAAGGTCTGCGACTCGTCGTTGGTCAGCACGACGACCGCCGCCCGCTCGGACGGGATGAAGGCAACCGAAGAGAGATAGCCGGGGAGTCCTCCGGTGTGGTGCAGCACCTTGCGGCCACGGAACGCGCTGACGTTCAGGCCCAGCGCGTAGAATCGGAAGTCGCTGGCGAGCGGCGCCAGCCAGGTCGGCGGCGGCGCGACGGCGATCGGGGTGACCGGTGCCTGTACCTCGCGCGCAGTCGATGGCGTGTAGAGGCGGGAGCCGTCGCCCAGCCGTCCGGAGTCGAGCAGGACGGTGAGCCATTTCGCCATGTCTTCGGCACCGCTGTTGATGCCGCCGGCAGGATTCGTGTTGTCGCTGGTCATGGGGGCGATCGCCGCGATGTGACCCTCGAGCAAGGTGTGCGTGGTGGCGACGTCGCCCGCGGCCGCGGCATCACCGTGTCGCGTGGTGCTGTGCGTCATCCCCACCCGCTTCAGGATGCGTTCCTCGACGAAGCGCTCCCACGGCATCCCGCTCACCGTCTCGATGACCTCGCCCGCTACAAGGTAGAGCACGTTGTCATAGGCGTAGGCGGAGCGAAACGACGTGGCCGGCTTGATGAAGCGCAGCCGTCGCATGACCTCTCGTCGGTCGTAGGTCGAGGCCGGCCACCAGAGCAGGTCGCCGGCGCCGAGGCCTAGACCGCTGCGATGCACCAGCAGGTCCCGGATCGTCATCTCACGCGTGACGAACGGATCGTACATGGCAAACTGCGGAAGGTATCGGATCACCGGCGCGTCCCACTCCAGCTTCCCCTCTTCGACGAGCAGGCCGAGTGCGGTGGCGGTGAAGACCTTGGTGTTGGACGCAATACCGAAGCGGGTCTGCGGCGTGACGCGATCGGTGGTCCCCAGCTTCTTCACCCCATAGCCCTTGGCGACGACGACCTGTCCGTCCTGGATCACGGTGACCGCGACGCCAGGTGTGGGAAAGGTTGCCAGGGCGCGCGCGACGATCGAGTCGACGACGCGCTCCGTCAGGCGTGGCGCGCGCTGGGGGGCGCGCGACGGTGGACGCTGGGCGGAAAGTGAGGGTGCCCCGAGGGTGGAGAGGACACCGAGCGAGAGCGCGGCACACGCCAGCGGGCGGCGGAACGGAGAGATCGAAGTCATGATGGACGCGGGAGGTGGAGGGTGCACAGTGGTGCAGCGTCGTGCCGGTCGCCAGTGGGCGGCGGCGGAGGGGCGACGCCACGCATGAAGCGCATCAGCCCCCCCACCCGCATGTTCGAAGAGCACTTTCGCCGCACCCTGGCGTCATTTCGTGCATATTCGCCCTGCCACCGTTTCACTCGCGAGGGACCGACATGCAGCTTCATCTCCTCGTCAGGATCGGATCAATGCCGCTCCGCTCAGCCTCTGCGGCGTCGCACACGCGCGCCCTGACGCACGTCACGATGGTCGACCTCATGCGGGCGCAATGATCGGGGGCGCCGTGGCGCGTGGCAGCGCGATCCTGCTCGCCGCGGGCGGGGCGGCGCTGCTCTTTGCCTCCGACACGATTCTCCCGGCGCTTCTGCCGTCGCTTCCGCCCGGAGGCGCGTGGCTGGGACAGATGCTCGCCGCGGCGTGGCTCGGGGTGGCGGCGCTCACCTGGAACGGTCGACGCGCCATGCTCGGCGGGATCTACGGGCGACCGGTCGTCGCGACGAACGCTACGCTCTTCCTCGTCTCGGCGCTCTCGTTGCTGCGCGCCCTGGTGGCGGGAGAGGCGCCGACTGTGCTCTGGTTCGGGGCCGTCCCGTGTGCGCTCTTCGCGGCGCTGTATTTCTGGTTGATGCTTCGCGGTCCGTTCGCGCGCGACCTGCACAGTGCCAGCGCTGCCTCGCCCGGGACGCCGCCCGACAGATCGCGTGCGGTCTGATGCGCGTATCAGCTGGATTCTTCTCGCACATGACGGCGTCGTGTCCGTCACGGCAGTCACGGTCCGCCAGCTGCCTTCGTCACTCCGTCAACGTGTGAGGGCGTTCGACATGCTTCCCTGTTCATCGACTCACCCACGCTCGAACGGACGTCGTCTGTCTCGTGGCTTCGCCGGGGATGCAGGCGTCGTCTGGTGCGTGCTCGTTACCATGCTGCTCCCTGCGTGCGCGGCTCGTCCAACGCCGGCACGGGTGAACGTCGCCGACTCGGGGTCAGCAGACACGACTCCACTTGGCACGTTCGAGCGAACACTCCAGCTCGAGACAACCTCGGAAACGTCGGCCAACGTCAGCATCGGCGACCTGAATAGCGATGGGAACCCGGACCTGGTCCTCGCCAAGGGGCGTCACTGGCCGCTGGTGGACCGCGTCCTCTTCGGTGACGGTCGCGGACATTTTCCGACGGCCTTCGATCTCGGCACCGCGTCGGATCGCTCGTACTCCGGGCTGCTGGTGGACCTCGACGGCGACGGCGACCTGGACGTCGTGATCAGCAACGACAAGCCCGATCCCAAGCGGACATACCTGAACGACGGGACGGGACACTTCGTCGTGGGATCAACCTTCGGGCACCCGGAGTGGTCGACGCGGAACGCCAGCGTCGCCGACTTGAACGGCGACGGCCATCCCGACATTGTCGTGGCGAATCGATCCGGGCGCGCGCGCGGCACGAGCTACATCTGCCTGAACGACGGCCACGGGCACTTCCCCGGCGACTGTCTCCCCTTCTCCGAGGAGTCGTCCACCACGATTACTCCCGCCGATTTCAACGGCGACGGCAAGATGGACCTCGCCGTCCCGAACCGCGACGGCGGACAGAGTTTCGTCTACCTGCACGACGCCGAGGCGACGGCGGTGCGCTTTCGAAAGATCCCGTTCGGTCGGGACGACGCGACGATCCGGGAAGCCCAGGCGGCGGACCTCGACGGCGACGGCGCACTCGATCTCGTCGCGATCGACGAGCAACGCGGGGTGACGCTGTATTTCGGTGATGGCTCCGGCGCGTTCTCGACGGGCACGCCCCTCGACGACGGCACGGCGACTCCCTACGCGTTGGCGTTAGGCGACCTGAACGGAGACGGGCGCGTCGACGTCATCGTGGGGCATGTCGAGGCGCCGACGACGATCCACTTCAACGACGGGAGCGGCCGACACTTCCGCGCGGTCACCGTGGGTGACGGTCGCGGGACCGTGTATGGCTTCGCGATCGGAGACCTCGACGGCGACGGACTCGCCGACCTCGCGGCGGCGCGCTCCCAGGCGCCGAACATGGTGTATTTCGGCGCACGCAACCCGGCCTCGCGCGTGTCTCCCCCTTCCCGCCCTGCCTCGTCCCGTCCGACCCCGCCCTAACCCATGCCGACGTCCGACCTCCCGCAGATCCTCGACTTCCTGCGCGCCGCTGAGGCGCTCAAGACCACGCGGCGCAGCGGCTGGACGACGGCGGGCGATCGCGAAAGCGTCGCGGAACATACGTGGCGCCTGTGCCTGATGGCGCTCGTCGTCCATCATCGCTTCCCCGCGGTCGACTTCGCGCGCCTGATCAAGATCTGCATCGTGCACGACCTGGGTGAAGCAATCGGTGGCGACATTCCGGCGCCGGAGCAGGCGAGGCTCGCGGCAGGCAAGTCTGCCGACGAGCGGCGCGATCTGTTGCAGCTGGTGGCGGTCCTTCCGGCTTCCGAGCGAGCGGAGATCGTCGCGCTCTGGGACGAGTACGAGAGCGCAGCCACCCCCGAAGCGCGCCTAGCGAAGGGCCTCGACAAGCTCGAGACCATCCTGCAGCACACGCAGGGCGACAACCCACCCGACTTTGACTATCGATTCAACCTCGGTTACGGGCGGCTGTACACGGCTGGACATCCGGTGCTCGAGGGACTTCGTGCGCTGCTTGACGAAGCGACCGTGGGACGCGCACAGGAAGAACGCGGATCGAAGGAGTAGGAGACGGGGGACGGGCGACGGGAGACGGGAGTGCGTCGCGGCCGTCGCCGCACCGCAGGAGAGGCACTCCCGTCTCCCGTCCCGATTTGTACGCACGCCGGCAGACACGGCCGTAAGATCGTTTTCGCTCCGCTGCGTTTGGTGATATAGGTTGCTGCATAACGCGTTCACTCGAGCGCACACGTCAAGGACCCCAACAGGAGTTTTGCTCGTGGCACTCTGGAAGGAACCAACAGCTCCCCGCAGGGAGGCGACCGGGACGGTCACCGACATCGCTCCGCGCAAGGAAGCCGACGCGCCGACCGACATGAGCTTCAGTCGTGAGACGCCGCGGCGTGCCACGCCAAGGGATGCGGTCGAATCGGTCATCGGTGCCGACCTCACGATCGAGGGGAAGATCGAGGGGAGCGGGCACATACGGGTCGCGGGCAGCTTCAAAGGTGACGTGACGGTGGAGGGGAACCTCACGATTGAGACCGGGGCGAAGCTCGCCGGTGGGGTACGAGCGAATGCGATCACCATTGCCGGCGAGCTCGAAGGCAACATCCTCGACGCAGCCCGCGTCGAACTCCTCTCATCCGGCGTCCTCATCGGTGATCTCAAGGCCGACTCGCTCACCGTCGCCGCCGGGTCGCGCATGCGCGGGCGCGTCGAGTTCGGCTGGGGCGATGCCAAACCCGCCAGCACTGCCTCCATCCCCGTCGCACTGGAGAACGACATCGCGCTATGAGTCCGGTCCGCGAGGGGCTGCCTGGAGCGACGCGTAGCTGCCCACACTGCCGGTCGACGATCCTTGAGAGCGCCGTCCGATGTCCCCAGTGTCAGCATCATCTTCGCTTCGATTCCGGCGCCACCGCGCGGGCCCTTCGTACCTTTGCGCCCCTGCATGTCGAGGGCGTTTTGCGCCCACCCCCAAACGGAGAGTCGTGGGAGTACTCGATCCTCCTCACCGTTCGCAACGCGCGCGGTGAGGAGGTCGGCCGGCAGATCATGGGGGTCGGAGCGCTTCCGTCCGGCGATGAACGGATCTTCGACCTGACGGTGGAGGTTTACACGCCGACGCCCCGCGCTGCCGCCCCACCACCCTAACGCCAGCCCTCATCGTCGGCGTCAGCCGGTGCTATCTTTCACGGACGCGCCAGCCGATCGTGCTGCGCGCCTCGAACGCGCTCATGAGGAAAACAACATGAAGAAGACTCGCATTCCTGATTTTTCCGCCAAGCCCAAGGGAGTTCCGGTCGCTGGCGCGGGGAAGACCAAGGACAAGGCCCCCCCTCCTCCGAAGACGGGCGGCGGCAAGCCGCCGGCCACGTCGAGCAAGTCGGGGCGGCGCGGTTCGTAGCCGCGGCGAACACCAGCACCTTCGTGCCATGATCTGCATCAGGTCGATGATGCCGTGCGCTCGTAGACTGCCGATTACAGCTTGCACCCTGCTGCTCGTCGTGTCGTTCCTGGTCCCCGTCGGGCCGCTGCGAGGACAGGAGCGCGAGGCAGCGGTCGACCTGCTCCTGACCCGGGCGCGCGTCGTCGACGTCCGCACGGGAGCGGTGCGCGCGGAGCAGGCGCTCGCCATTCGCGGCGACTCCATCATCGCGGTTGGAGAGTTGACGGCGCTGCGGCGATACCGTCCCGCGCGCGTCGTCGACGTGGCCGGGCGATACGTGCTCCCGGCGCTTTGGGACATGCACATGCACTTCGGCGGTGGCGACTCCCTCATCGCCGAGAACCGCCTGCTCCTGCCGCTGTATGTGGCGAACGGAATCGTCGCCGTCCGCGACGCCGCGGGAGATCTCTCGTCCACGGTCCTGGCCTGGCGCGATTCAGTCGCTCGCGGCACCCTTGCCGGTCCCATGATTTTCACGTCAGGGCCAAAGCTCGAAGGGATCAACTCGATCTGGCCCGGCGACCTCGAGGTTGGAACGCGCGCCGAGGTCGATGCGGGACTCGACTCGTTGCAGGCGATGCGCGTCGACTTCGTCAAGCTCACCGACAACACGCTCGCCCCAGACCTGTTCCGCTACGCGTTAGGCGAGATCACCAAGCGCGGACTCCGTAGCTCAGCGCACATCCCCGCCAGCGTCCCCGTTCGCGAGGCCGTGACGCTCGGGCTCGGCTCCATCGAGCACTTGTCGTATGCGATCCGTGCGGGGACCGAGCGGCCAGGCGCGCCACCGTCGCGCGACGTGATCGCCGACTTCGACGAGGCGACCGCGGTCACTACGTATCGGCTGATGGCCGAGCGCGGCACGGCGATCACCCCCACGCTCAACATCAGCCGCGTGCTCGCCTGGCTGGACACCGAAGACCATTCCCGCGACGACTACCTGCGATATATCGGCCCGGGACTGCAGGCCACCTACACGTGGCGTGTAGAACGGGCGGCGACAGCCGATTCGACCGCCATCGCGCGGCGTCACGCCCTGTACACGTTCACCGCGAGCAAGCTTCCACTGCTGCAGCGGGCAGGGGTCCTCATCCTCGCCGGAACCGACGCCGGCTTCCTCAATTCGTACGACTATCCTGGAATCGGGCTTCATGACGAGCTGGCGCTGATGGTGAAGGCTGGGCTGACGCCGCTCGTGGCGCTGCAGGCGGCGACGCTCAACGGGGCCCGCTTCCTCGGCGTCGACGCGCGCCACGGAACGCTCGAGGTCGGACGAGCGGCCGACATCCTCGTGCTCGACCGCAATCCGCTCGCCGACATCAGCGCCACCCGAGGCATCCACGGCCTGGTGCAGCGAGGGCGCTATCTCGATCGCGCAGCGCTGGATGCCATGCTCTCTGCCGTCGAGCGCGACGTGAAGCGGCTGTCGACGCCCCTCCCGCACTAGGGCCGACGACCGACACGCCCCGACCCATGCGGACCGCGCGGGGTATCATTCACAGACTCCGCACCTCCTCGAACTTCGTGGCCATGTCGATCCTCCTTCCGCTTGCTGCCGCTTCGTTTCTCGTCACAGCTCCCGGGCGAGAAGCGTCGCCGGCGATCCAGTCGCAGGCACCTCTCATCGGTCGCTGGGACCTGGTGATCGATGCGAAGGACCGCCACAAGGCCGGGTGGCTCGAGGTACGTCACTCGGGACGCAGCATGCTCGTCGGAGCCTTCGTCGGGACGACGGGAAGCGCGCGCCCCATCTCGCGCGTCGACTTCAAGGACGGGACCTTCCACTTCACGATCCCGCCCCAATGGGACGATGCCGAAGGGGACAACGCCTTCACCGGGCAGCTGCACGGCGACTCGATCTCGGGGACCATCAGCTACGACAACGGCACCAAGCTCACCTTTCGCGGGGCGCGTGCACCGACGCTTCACCGCACCGCAGCTCCTGTGTGGGGCTCGCCGGTGAAGCTGCTCAACGGTCGAGACCTGACCGGCTGGAAGACGCTCGGCGAGGGACAGTCGCAGTGGGAGGTCATCGGCGGCGTGCTGCACAACAAGAAAGGGGGAACGGACCTCGTCACCGAGAACAGCTACAACGACTTCAAGCTGCACGTCGAGTTCCGCTATCCGAAGGGAAGCAACAGCGGCATTTACCTGCGCGGTCGCTACGAGGTGCAGGTCGAGGACACGCCGTCGAAGGAGCCGATGATCGACGGCATCGGGTCGATCTACGGCCACCTCACGCCGAATGAAATGGCCGCGCTGGGCCCGGATATCTGGCAGACGTACGACATCACGCTCGTCGGCCGTCAGGTGACGGTAATCCTCAACGGCAAGACGGTGATCTCGCATCAGGCGATCCCGGGGATCACGGGCGGGGCGATCGACAGCAACGAAGGGGCACCCGGCCCGATCTTTCTCCAGGGTGACCACGGCCCGGTGGAATACCGCAACATCGTCATCACCGCCGCCAAGTGACGCATTCGCGCGAGGCGCGCGTGCGCTCACCGGGGCGGCGCGCGTGGTTAGTGCTGGTGCCGATTTTGGCAGTGGTTTCACTCGCCGCGGCCACCGCCTGCGGGGAGAAGGGCACACCTGACACGAAGGATGCGCCCGCTCGCGAGGGCGACGCTCCGCGTCCGCAGACGGCAGCCGAGCGCGCGGCAGACAGTCTTGTGGCATGGCGCGCGCGCTTCGGCAACCGCGTCCCCCGGCCCGACTCGGTGCGCGCGCTCTACGTGAATGCATGGGCGTCAGGGTCGCGCGGCCGCATGGCGACCCTCATCGCCATCGCCGATTCCACCGAGATCAACGCTTTCGTGATCGACGTGAAGGAGTCGGACACCTATCTCGCGTATGACAGCACGGCAATCGCACTGGCGAAGGAGATCGGCGCCGACCAGCGTCCGGCAACGACCTGGCTCCCCGCCCTGATCGACACGCTCCAGTCGCACGGGATCTACTCGATCGCCCGCATCGTCGTCTTCAAGGATCGGCAGCTCGCCGAGCGGAAGCCGGAGTTGGCCATCCGCAACGTGAACGGGAGCGTCTGGCGGGACAACAAGGGAGGTGCGTGGGTCAATCCGTACGACCGCCGCGTCTGGGCGTACAACGTCGCCATCGCAAAGGAGGCGCTCGACATGGGCTTCTCCGAGGTACAGTGGGACTACGTACGCTTTCCCGACGTCACGGCGCACATGCGGACCACGATGGCGTATCCCGGCAGCAACAACGTCTCGCGCGCGCAGAACATCCACGACTTCATCGCCTACTCCAAGCGAGAACTGACGGAGTACCAGGTGCCCGTGACGGCCGACGTCTTCGGCCTCGTCACACATCTCGAGGGCGACGTCGACATCGGGCAGCACTGGGAAACGATCGTCTCGGTTGCCGACGCCGTCCTTCCGATGGTCTATCCCTCGCACTACTCCGCGGGGCTGTACGGTCTCGCCCGGCCGCAGGCCAATCCGTACGAGGTCGTGCGGCTGGCGGTCACCGACGCGATGGAGCGCACGGCGTTTGTTCGCGACTCGACCCAGGGTCCCGTGGGCGAGGTGCGACCCTGGCTCGAGGCGATGAGCATTCGCGGGCTCACGTTCGGCGCGGCCGAGCTGCGTGAGCAGATTCAGGCGACGTACGATGCCGGCGCCGTCAGCTGGGCGCTCTGGAATCCCGCCTCGCGCTATACCGAGTACCTGCGTGCCCTGCGCCCCGCCGACGGCAGCCCTTCCCCATTGGAACGCAGCGGATGGAAGGCGCCGGAATGGACGCTGCCGCGTCAGCGATTGAGCAAGGTCATCTCGATGCGACAGCGTCGGGAGGCCGTGGCGGATTCCATTCGGCGCGCTGAGGCTGCGAGTCCGCCTGCCAGTACGCCGCCGGCTGCAAATCCCGCGGCTACCTCGTCGGCACCGGCGCGTACGCCGCAGCGTCGATGATCGCGCCGACCGTGGCAGCGACTATCTTCCCCGCCGCGTGAGAACATCTCATCGGTCGCGGGGGATGCCGCCCACTATCACCTCTTACCCGAATCTGTGATGCCGCGTCAGCATGTCGAGAGTCTCCGAGGTCCGGCCGCCATCGGCCCCTACTCCCACGCCGTTTGGGCGGGAGAGCTGCTCTACCTGTCAGGGCAGACGCCGATCGACCCGTCGAACGGTGCGCTCGTCGACGGCGACGTCGAGGTGCAGACGCATCGCGCCTTCGACAACCTGCAGGCGGTGCTCGAGGATGCGGGCCTGTCGATGGACGACGTCATCAAGTGCAACGTCTACCTCACCGACATGGCAAACTTCCCGAAGATGAATGCGGCATACCAGACGCGCTTCACCCGACCGTTCCCGGCCCGCACTACAGTTGCGGTTGCCGGGCTCCCGCTCGGCGCGGCGGTCGAGATCGAATTGGTGGCGCGGAAGTCCTGACGCGTCAGCCGAGGGCGCTCAAGCCGTAGCGTCAGGTGTGTGCGCTACGGCGCGATGACCCCGCTGGGCCACCGCAGGACGTTGAGCACGAATTGCGGATTCGGCTCGGCGCGTCGGGCGTTGATCCCCATGGGGACCCGCTTGAGGCCGCGCACGGTCGGCTTCAAGGGGCAAGGGACGAAGCGTACAACAATGCGGGCCACGTCGCCGCCCAGGCCAGTACGAAGCGGTTGAGCCCGAAGGCCCACGCATTCCCCAGGTGGAAGCCGAGGGCGACGGTGACATACGCTGCGCACGCCAGTGGCCGCGTCATCGCGAGCGGCACCGCGCACTCGAACGCCATCACCCCCCATGACGACACGCGGAGCGGTCCGGAAGCACCGAGCACACGGGCGAGCGTCGGAGGGACCGCGAAGTGCGGCGTCGAGAGGAAGGATCGCATCGCGCGACCGTTGCGCCATGCCGGGCTCGCGAGCTTGGCGACTCCGGCGATGAAGTACGACAGGAACGACTGCGCCGCGACGTAGAGCACGGCGGCGCGCTGCACCGTCTCCGCGTCGGGAGCGGCGTGCGCCACCACGAGTGCGGTCAGCACAACCAAGAGCATCATGTCGCTCCCACCGTTCGTGGTGCCGCGGAAGCGGGCATTCACGAGCAGGGAGGTGACCCACAACGCCGCCGCCGTGCCGCCGCGTACTCCCGTCAGCAACAAGAGCGCTGCAAGCAGTCGCACCCCGAGCACGCCGAGAAACGGGCGATAGCGCAGGACGATTCCGAGCCACGGCAGCTCGCGCGAAAGGGTGGACCAACGCCACGTGCCGTCGTCGTCGAGGCTTGCGCGCGCGGCGAGCAGTTCGAGCGTCCCCTGTACGACGGCCAACGACGCGAGCACTTCCATCCAGCGTAGCGCGCCTGTGACGGTCGGGGCGATCACGTGGTATGTTCGGCCGAGATGAGGAGGTCCGCGTCGGGCGCTTCCGAATCCTCCGCGGCATCCACCAACTTGAACTGAAATCGCGACGCATCCCCGACAGCTCCATCTGCGGAGAGCGTTCCGCGCACGAGGTTCAGCACCAGCTCGTAGGAGACGAACGACTCCGGCCCCGGCACGGTCGTGTCCTCCCACTCCGCCACGTCGGCCAGGAGGCGATCGAGCAGCGCGTGCTCCGCCAGCCGCAAATTGCCGGCGGGGTTCCAGACGATCGTCGTCCACGAGCGGTGGGTCGGCACGAGGAGCATGCGCCACGCTCCGAACGCCTCGCCGCCTGGCGCCACCCGTACGAGCAGCGCCGGCGAGGTCTGCACGTCGTCGAAGAAGCGCCAGGAGGGGAACAGGACCCGCACGATCTCGAGCAGCGGGTGCCCGACCTCTCGGCGCGGCAGGAGGACTGTGGTCCCGAGCACCACCGCCACAATCATCAGGAGCAGCAGCGAGGATGACATCGGGATCTCAGGGCGGGAGAAAGTCGGCCAGCGCGTCGCGCCATGCGATGCCGCGCTCGCGGAGTGATCGCAGCGAGAGCGCCTGATGTCGCTTCGCGAGACGCCGACCCGACGCATCGCGCACCAGCGACTCGTGGCGCCACGCCGGCAGCCGCGCGCCGAGCACCCGGTAGATGAGCAGCTGGCGGGCCGTCGACTTCAGGAGGTCTGCACCACGCACCACCTCAGTGATGTGCATTGCGACATCGTCCGCGACGACGGCGAGTTCGTACGCGGGTACGTTGTCCTTTCGCCAAACGATGAAGTCTCCGAAGTCCACCCCCGACAGGAAGCACTGCGGCCCCTGCAAATCGTCGCTGAACTGGATGCGTTCGCCACCGGGAACGCGAAAGCGCCAGACGACCCCCTCGGGCGACTGGTATCCCTTCTCCGCACCGACCGGCGCACGGAGCGACACCGGGAAGAGCGGTTCCGCTCCCTCTTCGTCGTCGTGCGGCGCGAGCGCGGCGTCGCGCACATCCTTACGGGTAACGTGGGAAGGATAGATCGCGCCGGCGGCGTGCAACCGGCGCCACACGTCGAGGTATACCTCGCCGCGCTGCGACTGGTAGACGGGCCCTTCCGTCCACGTTACTCCCATCCAGCGCAGGTCCTCGAACAGCTGCTGCGTGTACTCCGGCCGGCAGCGCGTGGCGTCGAGGTCCTCGATCCGCAAGACCAGAGCGCCATCGACGGCCATCGCCCGCTCCCACGCCGCGTGGAACGTGCGGGCGTGTCCCAGATGAAGTTCACCCGTAGGGGTCGGCGCGAGTCGACCCCGGTATCCGGTCGCCATCTCGTCAGGCAAGGAACGGGGGCGACGGCGCGGCGACCGACTGGTAGAAGTGCGGCATCGGGGCACTCGAGGAGGGGCGTGACGCTGCGGAGACCCTCACGTGGGCGCGAGGACGCTTGCGTCAGGTTGTGAACAACATACTCCCGGCGCGACGCCCCGCCGTGGCGGACATCGGAGCGCACTTGCACCCTATCGTCGTTCGTTTCACCAGTACATCCTCCCCCGGCACCCGCGCACTCCCCAAGATGCTCATTCGCCCAGCGACTCCCGATGACGTCCCCGTCCTCAACGCACTGATCACACGATCGGCGCGAGAACTCAGCCGCGGCTTCTACGAGGAACAGGAGATCGCGTCGGCTATCCACTACGTATTCGGCGTCGACACCACTCTTGTCGCCGATGGGACCTACCTCGTCGTCGCCGACGGCGACACCTTGCTCGGCTGCGGCGGATGGAGCAGGCGACGGGCGCTCTATGGCGGCGACCAGCGACCGGTGGGGAGCGTCGACGAATTTCTCGACCCGGCGCTGGATGCCGCGCGCATCCGCGCCTTCTTCGTCGCGCCGGAGTCCGCGCGCCGAGGCGTCGGGCGACTGCTGCTCGAGGCGTGCACCGCCGCCGCGCAGGCGGCCGGCTTCACCTGCCTCGAGCTCATGGCGACGCTCCCAGGCGTCCCCTTCTACCGCTCGCAGGGCTTCGTCGACGTGGAACCCGTGACCGATGCACTCCCGGACGGCGTGCCGCTACGCTTCATTCGCATGCGCCGCGAGATTCCCATCGCCTGAATGACGCCGCGCCGGACGCCAAACCGTGCACTGCGTGCGTCTCCCGGCGATCGAACGAGCCGGACGTCGTCTCGCTACACCTGCTCGATCCGAGTCGCCCATGTCGCACGCGCCAGCTCGTCTCGGTCTTGATCGGCGCACCGGGGCGGGAGACATAGGGGACCACACGGTAGTCCGCGCGCCACTCATCGGGCGTCACGCGACGTCGCACGTAGCCTCGGCGCGCATTGTGCCACTTCATGTGCGGATTGTCGGCGCGCGTCGTTCCCCAGCTCGGATACGCCTCACAGCCGTCACCACCCAACGACATGCTCGTGCCGACAAACTCGGCGGCAACGACCGGGCGGCCGGGACGATCGAACCCCGCGTGTCGAACGGTGCCAGCATGACCTGCTGCGCCAGCACCTGCCACCGCGACGCCGACGCGCCAAGCCCGTTGACCAGCCAGCGCTCCTGGGCCTCGCCCATCATGGTGCGTGACGGGTCACGCCAGTCGCCGCACGGCACGACCTTGTTGCCGTCGCCGCACGCCTGATTGCTGCGGTACTGGCACGTGTCGAGAACCCAGAAGCGCGCGAGCGCCCCTCAGTCCGCCGTTCGGGTGATGTTCAGGTCGGCCCACGACTTCGCGCGCGTGAGGCGCACCGGCTGGTGTTCCCAGTACGCCTGGTAGGCGGCGGCGCGGCGCAGGCGCATCTGCTCGACCGATTCGAAGTCGTCAAGACCTGACGATCCCGCGTAGTTGTTGTCCACCTCGTGGTCGTCCCAGGTAACGATCCACGGACAGGGCAGGTGCGCCAGCTGCAAGGCAGGGTCGAGCTTGTACTGGGCGTAGCGCGTGCGGTAGTCCTCGACGGATACGACCTCGAAACCATGGTGGCGGCGGACCTGGCCCTCCATACCGGCGTATTCGTAGATGTAGTCCCCGAGGTGGGCGACGAGGTCGACCGATTCGGCGGACAAATGGTCGAATGCAGTGACGAGCCCCTGCTCGTAGTGCTGGCACGAGATGAAGGCGAAGTCGAGTGGCGTCTGCGCGCCGGCCGGCGGCGTCGTGCGCAAGCGACCGACGGGGCTCGAGCCAGCCGCCAGGGTGAAGCGATAGAAGTACCAGCGATCAGGGGCCAATCTCTCCACGTCGACGTGCGCCGAGTAGCGGAGTTCTGGGGCGCAGTTGTGCCGCCCCTTTGCCACGATCCGGCCGAATCCCTCGTCCTCCGCTACCTCCCACTCCACCACCGGGCGCGATCCGTCCATCCCGCTGAGCGGCGCGAAGGGATCCGGCGCGAGGCGCGTCCAGATCATGCAGCTGTGCGGCGTCGGATCTCCGCTGGCGACCCCCAGGGTGAAGGGATTGCTCTGCAGTGACGGTCGCGTCGTCAGGCGCCATACGTTCGGGGCGCCGGCGCACAGGACGGCGTATCGGGTGAGGTCGGCGAGAAACACGCGGCGGCGCACGACGGGGAACGGGGGACGGGAGACGGGAGACGGGGCGACTTCTAGGAGACTCGTGCACGGCTCTTCGCGCGACAAGAAGGAAATCACGCCGCTGCGTACTGGCTCAGTCACGGGATCGACGGGAGATTGGCGCTTGCAGCTCCCACCTTCCCCCATCGACGCCATGCCCAAGGAGCAGTCTACCGCCAAGTACTTCGCCTCAGCCGACGCGTGGCGTGAATGGCTCGCGGCGCACCACCAGACCGAGTCCGAGCTGCTCGTCGGCTTTCACAAGGCGGCGACCGGAAAGCCGCGGATGACGTGGGCGGAATCGGTCGATGAGGCGCTATGCCACGGATGGATCGACGGCGTGCGGCGCCGTGTGGACGAGGAGCGCTACACCATCCGCTTCACGCCGCGCAAGGCGACCAGCATCTGGAGCGCGGTGAACATCCGGCGCGTTGCCGAACTCGAGACGGAGGGGCGCATGCAGGCCGCCGGTCACAGCGCCTTCGCCAAGCGCCGGGAGAATCGTTCACGCACCTATGCGTACGAGCAGCGTCCCGAGTCCCTCGATGAGCCGTACGCCGCGACGTTTCGCAAGCGCGCGAAGGCGTGGGCCTTCTTCGAGGCGCAGCCGCCTTCCTACCGACAGACGGCCATCTGGTGGGTCATCAGCGCAAAGCAGGAGGCGACGCGCCAGAAGCGGCTCGCGCAGCTCATCGACGATTCCTCGAACAGTCGTCGGTTGGCCAGGCTGACGCGCACGCCGACCCCGCGCTGAGCGCAGGCGGTCGAAGGGCGGCGCGCCTCCCTACCGATATCCCGCCGCCTGCAATTCGAACAGCTCTGCGTATCGCCCGTGCTGGGCCAACAGTTCCTCATGCGTGCCAGAGGCCTCGACCGTGCCATCCACGAGAACAAGGATGCGGTCGGCCATGCGCACGCTTGAAAAGCGGTGCGAGATGATGACCCCGGTCTTTCCGCGGATGAGTTCCTTGAAGCGCTGGAAGACCTCGAACTCGGCGCGTGCGTCGAGGGCGGCCGTCGGCTCGTCGAGAATGACCAGCTGCGCATCGCGCATGTAGGCCCTGGCGATGGCGAGCTTCTGCCACTCGCCGCCCGACAGGTCGACGGAGCCGCGGAAGCGACGTCCGAGGACCTGCTCGTAGCGCGCCGGCAGACGCTGGATGACGTCGTCGGCCAGGCTGCGCGCCGCCGCCGCCTCGATGCGCGACCGATCCTCCATCTGCGACATGCGTCCGACCGCGATGTTCTCGGCGGCGGTCAGGTCATAACGCACGAAGTCCTGGAAGATCACGCCAAGGTTCGTGCGCACGTCGTCGAGGTCGTACTCACGAAGATCGTGACCGTCGAGCAGGATCCGTCCCTCGGTGGGGTCGTACAGTCGCGCCAGCAGCTTCACGAGGGTGGTCTTCCCCGCGCCGTTCTCGCCGACCAGCGCCAACACCTCGCCCGCGCGCAGGGTGAAGTCGAGATGACGCACCGCCCACCGCTCCCCCGCCGGATATCGGAATCCTACATCCTCGAAAGCGAAGCCGTGGCGCACCGGCTGCGGGAAGAGGCGGGGGTTGGGGGGCGAGACGATCGTCGGCGTGATGGCGAGGAACGAGAAGAGGTCGTCGAGATAGAGCGCCTGACCCGCCAACTGTGAAAAGCCGGTCAGCAGACCTTCCAGAAGCCCACGCAGTCGGCGGAACGACGCGGCTCCGAACGTCAGGTCGCCGATCGAGAACTCGCCGGCCACCGTTCGCCACGCCAGGTAGGCGAAGGCGCCGTAGTAGCCGAGCGTTCCGATCGTCGTCAGCAACGTCCCCCACCACGCTCGGCTCACCGCGAGCGCCCGCGTCGCCCGGTAGTAGCTGGTGGCGAGGTCTCGATAGCGCTCGATCAGGAACGAGTGCAAGGCGAAGATCTTCACTTCCTTCGCTGTCTCGGCGCTGGCGCCCGTGCGACGCAGGTAATCGAGGTTGCGCTGATCCGCTGTTCGCGTGTAGGCGAGTGCGTAACCCTGCGCGCTGAAGTGTGCCTCGCCGAGGAAGGAGGGAATCAGTGCTACCAGCAGAAGCAGGATGAGCCACGGCGTGAAGACGGCGAGCCCGGCGGCCAGCGACAAGATCGTGATCAGGTCCTGCGCTTGTCCGAACAGCTGGCTCATGAGCGACATGCGACCGCTCGCCTGTCGCCGCGCGCGTTCCAGCTTGTCCTGCGACTCGCTGTCCTCGAAATCCTGCAGGTCGAGCGTGGCGGCGTGCTCCATCAGGCGCACGCTGGTCGTGATGTTGAAGCGTTCGTTGAGCAGGCTGTCGATCAGCGACGTCACCCGACCGAGCACATCGCTCATTACCGCGAGCCCGAACTCGGCAGTCAGGAGCCAGGCGAGGTGGTGGAGCCGCCCGTCACTGCTCCACGCTGCGAGCGACGACGAGACGCCTCCCACCGCCACCAGCCGCACCACCTCATCGATGATCAGCTTGCCCACGTATAGCGTGACTACGGGCAGCAAGGCGCGAAGCAGGCGCACCGCCAGTGTCC
Source organism: Gemmatimonadota bacterium (assembly GCA_040007995.1). GTDB lineage: Bacteria > Gemmatimonadota > Gemmatimonadetes > Gemmatimonadales > Gemmatimonadaceae > SCN-70-22. Next base: position 22,402 of record JBDTUA010000003.1, read on the forward strand.
AGGACGTCAGCGCCGGGCTCGTCTGCCAAACGAGTCGCAGAAAGGGTCTGACGTTGCGCAGCGCGGCCATGCGTGCCCGCAGCGTCGTCGGTGGCGGGCGTGTATCGCCTCCTTCCCGGCCGGGTCGGCCGGAACCGTTCGGCAGTGCGGAGGCAGACCGGGCGCGTGGGGGCATGCTCGTAGAATAGCCGCCCCCCTCACCGTACGGTCCCACCCGATCAGCCGAGAGGCGCCGACAGGAGGGTGCGCGGCGCGAGGTTCAGCGCGCCGCGGTCGCCTTCGGCGAGACTGCCTCCATGAGCAGCGTCAGCGCGGCGTTGAGCGCCCGGTCGCCCGGCCCTGACCCGGCATACTTCCCGATGCGCACGACCACGAGATCCCGATCGGGGACGATGATCGTGCTCTGGCCGCCGGCGCCTCGGAACGAGAAGGCATCTTTCGGGATCGGGTCGGCGCCGTCGCCGTTGACCCACATGAATCCGCCGCCGTAAATGGGGCGCCCGTCGGCCGCCCACGCCGGCGCCACCGTCTTCACGTAGTCGACGTAGCCTTCAGGGAGGAGTCGTTCGCCATTCCAGACGCCATCCTGCACGTACAGGTTGCCGAGGCGCGCCCAGTCACGTGCGGGGAGATACTCCGCCCCCTGCGTGAGGTTATTGCCGTACGGATCGGTCATCAGGACCGCGTCACGGATTCCCAGCTTGTCGAAGAGCACGCGCTGCGGAAAGCTGCGATAGTCCTCGCGCCGTTTCTCCACCGCCAGCCGCACGAGGTAGTTGCCCAGAACGGGATCGGTGTTGCGGTAGCGCCCGACGGTGTTCGGCTTCCACTGCTGGGGGCGCGTCGCCGCCCACTCGAAGGAATTGCCGGCCCCCGTGTAGTACCAGAGGTGATCCGGGTAGCCTAGCGACTTGTCGTAGTCGGGGTCCTGCGGCGCGCGGATGCGGAGTCCGCTCGACATGCGCATGATGTCGGTAATGCGAATCGCCTGCCTCGGGTCGCCGGCCTGCTGCCACTGCGGGATCGGCGCCGGTTGTTCGAGAGTGTAATCGCCCATGCGAATCAAGCGCGCGATCAGCGTCCCGGTCAGGCTCTTCCCCATCGACCAACTCTCGAGCGGCGTGTGCATTCCGATTCCCGCGCCGTATCGCTCGGCGATGATGCGCCCCTGATAGGTGACCAGGAAGGCGAGGGTCATCGCCGAATCGGGACCGAAGCCCGTGATCAGGGCCTGCTCCACCTTCGCCGAGTCGACACCGGAAGGCCACGGCGTCGGGGTGAGGACGTCGCCCATCGGCCATGGGGTGGTGGCGGCATCCGGAAGGTTGGGCTTCACGATCGTGGGCGTGAAGTGGATGGAATCCTCCCCCTTTGGCAGCGGAATGCATCCCTGGCTTCCATACCGGCGCGCGACGCGCGTCACGCCGCTCGGGAGCGTGAGCCGCACCGTCTGCGTCGCGCGGTCGATGACGGTATCGGTGACGCTCCGGCGCTCCTCCGGCGGGCTCGTGAACCATCCGACATTCGCCGCGGCATCCGCCGGATCGAGCCCCGTGATGAAGACGGCCGCGCACAGCGTCGTGGCGAAGCCCGCGGTCGAGTTCTCGAGCGCGTCGCCGGGAGGCGGCGTCCAGGCGCCAGGGAGGGCCAGTGAATCGCCACGCGCAATGAGGGCCAGCCGCGCGTCGGGCGTGGCGGATTGCGGTCCGGGCTTCTCGCCGCTGCAGCCCAGAACGCCGGCAGTCAGTATTGACGTGAGTGTGGTGCGGAGGGAGAAGGGCACGCGTGACTCAATTGTCGAAAGTGAATACATCGGAGCGAACGACAATGCACCGGCGTCTCGGGAGAAGCCAGAAGGCGAGACGCCTGCGCTCGGCGACGCGTACCGTATCGCGCTCTCCCCCGCGCGCCGTACATTCGACGGGCGCATCCTTTCCCGCGCTGCAGCCCGCATCGCCCGCCACGATCCCTCATGGCCGACACCCCGACCCCCGTCACCATATCACCTGGCGGACCTCGCTTTTCGCCGATCGTCGCCGGTGCCTGGCGTATGGCCGATTGGGGCTTCGCCGTTCCGGCCCGGCAGCGCTGGATCGAGCATTGCCTCGAACTCGGCATCACGACGTTCGACCACGCCGACATCTACGGGGACTACCAGGTCGAGGGACTGTTCGGCGAGGTGCTGGCCGCGTCGCCCGCCCTGCGTCAGCAGATGCAGCTCGTGACCAAGTGCGGCATAAAGCTCCCCTCCACGCATCGCCCGACGCACACGATGAAGTCGTACGACACGTCGCGCGCGCACGTGCGCGCCTCGGTCGAGTCATCGTTGCGCGCCTTACGCACGGACTATGTCGATCTACTCCTCATTCATCGCGCCGACGTACTGATGGATCCGGCCGAGCTGGCCGACACCTTCCGTGAGCTCCGCGACGCGGGCAAGATCGGACACTTCGGCGTTTCCAACCACACGCCGTCGCAGCTGGCGCTGCTGCATCGGCATATTCCGCTCGTCACCAACCAGGTCGAACTCTCTCCGTTGCAGCTGGACACGCTCACCGACGGTACGCTCGACCAATGCATCGAGCTCGCCATTCGCCCGATGATCTGGTCGCCGCTCGGGGGCGGACGGCTGATGACCAGCCAGGAAGAGACGGCCGTGCGCGTGCGCGAAACTCTCGACGTGCTCGCGCGTTCGCGCGGCGTCTCGGCCGTGACGATCGCCTATGCGTGGCTGCTGCGCCACCCGGCACGTCCCCTCCCCATCACCGGATCACGACGACTCGAGGCGCTGCGGGAGGCAATCGCCGCGCTCGACGTTACGCTCTCGTCGGACGATTGGTATCGCATCTGGGAGGCCGGGGCGGGACGCGAGGTTGCGTGAGCGGCGCGCCAGCGCGTCGTCAGGCGGGGTCTCCCTCACCGGGACGCTCGCCGGCCCCGCGCGCGACAATCGCCGTCGCGGCGACGTCCGCCGTCACGTTCACCACGGTGGCACACATGTCGGGGAGCAGGTCGACGGCGATGAGCACGCCGATCCCCTCCGGGGGAAGCCCGATCGCCACGAAAAGCGGCGTCAGCAGCAGGAAGGCGCCGCGCGGAACGCCCGGTGCGGCAAACGAAAGAAAGATGGCGGCGGCCGCAACGATGCCGAGTTCCCGCGCACCGATTTCGATCCCGTAGACGCGCGCCACAAAGAGCGCCCCGGTGACCCACGCGACCCCAGCGGCCGGCTTGAATACGGAGACAGCAAGCGGGAGCACGAAGCCGCTCACGCGGGGGGAAATCGCGAGACGCTCGGCGCTCGAGACCATCGCCGGGAGCGACGCGATCGAGGAGCTGCAGCTCATCCCGATGAGCTGCGTGGGGAGCACGGCACGCGCAAAGTTCCCGATCGTCACACCACCCGCGACGCGAACGATCGGGTACAGGAGCGCCACGACGATCGCGCAGCCGATGGCAAACGCTGCGATGTAGAAACCGACCGCGCCCACGAGCGACGCGCCGCTCTGCGCTGCCAGCGGAACCACCAGGCAGAAGATGGCGATCGGAGCGAGCCCGATGATCCAGCGCACCAGGAGCAGCATCACCTCGCCAGCCGACCGGAAGAAGGTCACCAACGGTTCGCGGATTGCGGGGGCGCTGCGGGCAGTCGCCAGCGCTACGAGAAAGACGAAGACAACCAGCGACACCATGTTGCCGCTGGCCGCCGCCTCAATCGGGTTGGCGGGTACGAGGGTCGTGAACCATTCCACCACGCCGACGGGGGCCTGCGTACCGCGCAGGAGCGTCGCGGCCTCTGCCGCGCCCGCAGGAAGTGGGATCGTGCCGGACGGCCAGGGAAAGAGGGCGAAGACGCCGGGCATCAGCAGCGCCGGTACCACGGCGCTGATTGCCAGCAGCGACCCAAAGACGGCCAGCGTCCGTCGTCCGAGGCGCCCCGTGCTTCGCAGGTCGGCGACCGAGGCGACCCCGGTGATCAGGAGGGAGACCACCAGCGGAATGACCGTCATGCGGATCGCGTTGACCCACAGCGTCCCGATCGGCTGGATTCCCAGCGCGAGTCGCATCAGGCGATCGCTGCCGGACCATGCCACGCCGACGCCTAACGCCATCCCGGCAAGGAGCGCGACCAGAACCGCCGTGCCCTCGCCAGCGCGCCACCACGCACGCGTGGTCGATGCGCTTGTCACGGCGATGGCGCCCGTCGCGGCGATGGCGCCCGTCGTGGCGGACGCGGAATCGGGAAGTAAGAGCCGGACACCGGAATCGAGGGAGTGAGGGACGCGCTCGCGCAGTAGCACCGGCGTGCGGCAGCGGGGAATGTGCTCCCTCGCTCGCGGTAGGGCCAGCGGTAGGGCCAGCGGTAGGGCCAGCGGTAGAGCCAGCGGTCGGGCCAGTCGTCACGACGACTGCGGACTCGCCTACACCGCGACTTGTGGGGGGGGAATGGCCGCCGACGCGACGGCGACTCTTTACCGGCGGCGAGTGCGCCGAGGCGGCGGCGCATTGCGCGACGCCGGGGCAGGAGACAGCTTTTCCCCCCTCCCTCCTCCCTTTCGCCGCCGCCGCCACCTGGCACGTTTCGCCCGTATCGATGGGACCGGCCCTAACGAGCGATCTCCTTCGCAGCACACCCCTGCCCCGGTTTGCATGCCGCTGCTCTTCTCGCTGATGCTCGGGGTGCTTGGCGGCGTGTCGTTCCCGCCGAGCGAGCACAGCCTTTCATCACCTGTTCCCCCGCAGCACGTGACAGTAGCTCCCGACACGGTCACCCTGCTGGGTTATCACGCGGAGGTTCCGTCTGGATGGGTCGCACGGACGCCGTCGTCGAGCATGCGACTCGCGGAGTTCGCGACCGGCGCGACAGGCCCCGCGGCCGACGTTGTCGCGTACTACTTCGGACCCGCACAGGGCGGCTCGATCGATGACAATCTCACGCGCTGGAAGGAGCAGTTTTCCAATCCCGATGGGAGCGAGCTGGTCGCGCGCGTGACGCGGGAGACTAGCGGCCCCTTCCCGCTCACGATCGCCGAGTATCGCGGCACCTACGCACGTGGCATCGGCGCCGGCTCGAGCGCCGACAAGGCGCTCCCGGACCACGCGCTCATCGCCGTCATCACCGAGACGCCGAAGGGAACGCTCTTTTTCCAGATGTATGGTCCCGCGGCGGTGGTCGCGTCGCAGCGCGAGCGCTACCTCGCCTTCGTGCGAGGACTCCAGTGACGACGGCATGCGCTTCGACCTGCGGGGCATCCTTCTGATGGCTCCCACCCTCGTCCTCTCGCCCCTGCGAGTGCAGCCATGACCTACGCCGCCATCACCGGGTGGGGCAAATGCATGCCCCCCTCCATCCTCACGAATGCCGACCTCTCGACCTTCCTCGAGACGACGGACGAGTGGATCACGTCGCGCACCGGCATGCGCGAGCGTCGCATCTCACACGTGAGCGCGATCGAGATGTCAACAATCGCCTCGGCGCGCGCGCTCGCGTGCGCGGGGATCACTGCCGCCGACGTCGACCTGATCATCTACGGCGGGGTGAGCAACGACGAGTTGGTCCCGAACAGCGCGTCGGGAGTGCAAGTCGCGCTCGGCGCCACTCGCGCCGCCGCCATCGACCTGAACACCGCCTGCACGAGCTTCGCCTACGGGCTCGCCACGGCGACGGCCATGATCCGGAGCGGGATGGTCCGGACCGCGGTCGTCATCGGCGTGGAACTCATCAGTCGCTATATGGACTGGAGCAATCGCAACGTCGCCGTGCTCTTCGGCGACGGCGCCGCGGCCGTCGTGTTGCAGCCGACGGAGTCGGAGGAAGGACTCGTCGGCAGCGTGCTCGGGTGCGACGCCGAGGCGCGCGCGAGCCTGCGCGTGCGCGGGTTCGGGTGCACGTACTCCGGGCGGAATGTCTCGTTCGGCGACACGATCTGGGACTTCGATGGTCAGGTGATCTTCAAGCGGGCGGTCCACGCCATGGCCGAGTCGTCGGTGCGCGTGCTCCGCGAGTGTGGCTTGACCGCGGACGACGTTGACCTGGTCGTCCCGCACCAGGCGAACCTGCGCATCATCGAGGCCGTGGCGAAGTACGCCGGCGTCCCGATGGAGAAGGTCATGCTCACGGTGCAGAAGTACGGGAACATGAGCGCCGCCACCGTTCCCGTCGCGCTGGTCGAGGCGCTGGAGGAGGGACGCGTCGCGCCCCATAGTCGAATCCTCATTCCCGCGTTTGGGGGAGGGCTGACGTATTGCGCCCTCCTCGTGCGGTGGGGAGAACGCGTGACCCCGCTGGGTCACTCCGACTGCGAACTCCCGCCCTGCGAGATGACCGCGCTCGAGATGGTGAACCAGGTGCGGGCACATCAGGATCCGCATGGCCGTTCGCTGGCTGGCCTTATGGCGCCGGTCTTTGCCGAGTCGCAACGGTAGTGGCGGGAGGCGACGGGACGACGGAACTGCCCATGTTCGACCGGCGTTCGACCGGCGTTCGACCGGCGTTCGACCGGCGTTCGACCGGCGTTCGACCCAGCATCCCATTGGTGTTCGGACCCGGCCGTCGCGCGCAGCGTCGGCTACCGACCACATCTTCCCTCAGGCGATCGATGACCGTGCGCACGTTTACGCAGATCTACCGAGTGGTGCTCTCCTCCCTCCTCTTTACTTCCGCCGCGAATGCCCAGTCCGCTCGCGATTCGGTAGTAGCGACCGTTCAGGAGTTCTTTCGCGCCATGGCGGCCAATGACGTGGCAGCGTCGCAGCGCATCATGCTCGCCGACGGCACGTTGTTCGCCACGCGGCAGGATGCGGATTCGCTCGTGGTGCGGCGGGGGACCTTCGAGTCGCACATCGAGCGATTGCGCGCCGCCCGCGACACGCTCGTCGAGCGCATGTGGGATCCCACCGTGACGGTGCGCGCCACGGTCGCCACGGTCGTGGCGCCGTATGACTTCTACCAGAACGGCAAATTTTCGCACTGCGGCGTCGATGCCTTCACGCTCGTCCGCGGCACGCGTGGCTGGCTGGTGACCAGCGTCAGCTACACCGTGCAGCCGACGGGGTGCGCTCCCAGTCCGCTCGGCCCTCCGAAGCGTTAGGCTGATGCGACGAGCGTGCCCTCGGCCGCCCGGTTCGCGTGCGGTGGCGCTCTTTGCCCTGGCCGTATTCGTGACCGGGTGCGCCGCCATCCACCGTCCCCCCGCCACGGTATCGTCGCTGCTGCACGACGGCACCGAGGCAGCGGAACAGGAACGGGCGACCTCCGACACGATCGTCGACCGTTTGGCACGGAGAGCCCTCGCGCGCGGCGACCGCACCCTGGATCTGCTGCTGCTCTCCGGTGGCGGCCAGAACGGGGCCTACGGAGCCGGCTTTCTCCGCGGGTGGAAGACCCGCGCCGACACGGTGATGCCGAGCTTCGACCTGGTGACGGGGATCTCCACCGGAGCATTGCAGTCGCCGTTCGCCTTCGTGGGTTCCGCGGCGTCGATCGACACGCTTTCGGCGCTCTATCGCCGCTCGGCCGAGCGCTTCGTACCGACGCTTGACTGGTTCTTCTGGCTGCGGAAGACCGGCGGCCTCGTGAACACCAGGCGTTTCCGCGAGACGCTGGCGACCGTCATCGACAGCGCCATGCGTGCGCGCCTCCAGGTCGGTTTTCGCGAGGGGCGACAGCTGGTGATCGGGACCACGGACATGGACCTGGCGGTGGGTCACACCTGGGACCTGTCGCGTGAAATCGCATCACCCGACGGAGGGCTGTCCCGCGTCCGGCAACTGCTGCTGACGACCTCGTCGATCCCCGGCATCTTCCCCCCGCAGGTCGTCGATGGTCGCGTGCATGCCGATGGCGGCGTGATCTCGAACGTCCTTCCCGTGCTCTCGCTGGCGCAGTACGAGCGACTCGCGCGTCAGGTGCGCGCGCTGGGCTTCAAGGAGCCAGTAACGGTGCACGTGTGGGTCATCATGAACCTCTGGACCCAGGCGCCGGTCGCCGTGATGAATCCCGCCAACCGGAAGCGGATCGCGCAGCGCAGCAATCAGCTCCTGTTCTGGGCACAGCAGCCCCAGATGCTGCAGCGACTGCAGGAACTGACGCAGGCGGTGAACGCGGGGATCGACGGCGTCCGCATGGAGATGCACTACACCGAGATACCCGCTGCGGTGGCCGGGGAACCCGGGGCATCGGCGCTCGCCTCACACGACTTCATGCTGCGACTGGAGCAGCTCGGGTACGACCGGGCCCGCAGCGCCACGCCCTGGTTCACGCTGCCACCGTCTCCGTACGAGCGTCCGCGATAGTACGCCGCCCCCGGTGCGACCGGACACCTGCACTTGCCCGCCTCCCGGGTTAGGACGTGTCCGGACGCCGACGCTCCATCTCGTCCGGCAGGCGGGGCGCGTCGCCAGAGCGCGTCAGGACGCGGACGGCGATCATCGAGTGATCGGCGCGGGCGATCGTGGCCTCGAGGTCCTCGTCACCGTCGCGAATCGCCCAGCCTAACGAGAACGCCACCGGCGCGCTGCGCGCGGCCGACTGCTCGAGGCGCGTGGCCACCTGTTCGGTCCGCGCCGTGGTGGACGCCTCGAGGACAATCACGAACTCGTCACCGCCGACGCGGACCACGCGCTCATCAGCCCGCACCTGCCGCATGAGAAAGCGCGCCATTCGTGCCAGGACGCGATCTCCCTCGAGATGCCCATGCTCGTCGTTGTAGCGCTTGAAGTGGTCGATATCGAGGAAGATGCATCCCCATATCGCCCCCGCCTCGCGTTGCATCTGTTCGCCGAGGTCGAGCAGGAAGCGCCGGTTGAAGCACCCGGTGAGTGCATCTCGCGTGAGCTGCGTGCGCAGCTGTCGCTCGAGCGCGGTGTGCGCGCTGATGTCCACCAGGATGCCGTGCAGGAAGCGTTCGCCCGTCTCCGGGTCGGTTACCAGGTACGACGAATCGAGGACTGTCCGGCGCCCGTCATCGGGGCGCACCACTTCCCATTCGAAGTTGCGCACCGCCCCATCACGCTCGAGCAGCGCGCTCCACGTGTCGAGCCGGGATGCGTCTGCATACCGCCCAGCCTCGTGCAACCGGTCGAGTTCGTCGATGCTGCGAATACCGAGGATCTCAAGGAACGCGGGATTGGCATCGAGTACGCGACCGGCGGCATCAGAGATGTAGATCCCCTCACCAAGATTGCGCGCGATGAGGCGTAGCGTCTCCAGGTCGTCGAGACGACGAAATCGGCTTGGCTCGCGGGGTGACTCCATGGCCACAATAGTACGCGCCGGTCCCTGTCTTGTGATACAATCGCCAATTCAGGCGCCGGACCGGGCGACCCGCGCCTCTACCCCCCAAACGTCACTCACCCCGCGAGCCGTGTACGGCCCGCGGGGTGAGGACGAGAGGTCGGACGACTTACTTGAGCTTCGCGCTCTTGACTTCCTCAATCGTCCAGGGGCCCGTGCGCGACGCCGTGATTGAGCGAACCGACGCTACCTGCTCCGCGGTGACCGCCGAGGTCGCGTTGCCCCACGAGGAACGCTCGTAGGTGAGGATCGCCGAGATCTGCGCGTCGGAGAGCGAGGCCCACGGCGCCATTACGTTGTTGAACTTCTGCCCCTTCACCTCGACTTCGCCCTGCAGTCCGTGCAGCACGATGGCGATCGGGATCGTCGGGTCGCCGTTCAAGATTTCCGATCCGGCGAGCGGCGGGTACAGGCTCGGCAGCCCCTCGCCGTTCTCCTGGTGACAGGTCTGGCAAACGAGATACTCGGCCTTGCCATCCACGCCGGCCGCCATGGTCGGCGCAGCCGTCTGCATCGCCGCCGTATCAGTGGTGGTCGCGGAGCTTTCAGCTGCCTTCTCACCGCCGCCGCCGCAAGCGGTCAGCGCGGCACTTAGCGCCACGAGGAGCGCCGGGGTCGTCAGAACGGAACGTCGCATATAACTCTCGTCGTCTTGGGGTTTCGTGATGGGAGCGCACAAGATAAAACAACAGCAGGCGCCCGCGCATGGGCAAACGCCGCGACGCAGAAAAAAGTGCACAGTCTTCGCACAATGCCCCGAATAGTGGCCGCCAGCCACTCCGGCCGGGTCCGCTCGCCGCGTTCCCCCGATCCTCGCTCAGGATTCAGCGCACGACCCGAAACGCGCTGTCCACGAATGCGCGGTTCACGCTGCGCTTTGCGAACTCCGCCGCATCCCGCACCCCGTCCTCGAACGGATTCGACTGCGGAAAGCTCGCGATGTAGACAATCCCCGGACTGCGCTTCAGCAGCTCACCCTGCGGGGGACCGTCCTCCGCTTCGAGCTTGGCCCATGCGGTCGAGTCGTACACGAAGACCCCGAGGAGTGTCTGCGGCACGAGCGACGTGTCGTAAGGGACGTAGTTAAACAGGCGTGCGCTGCGGATTCCCTGGGCGTTCAGTCGCTCGATTCCCTCGGGGTCGTCAACCATCACGACTCGATCGTCCCAGGACGTCGGCGCGATCAGCTGCCAAGAAAGCGACGCGATAGCGGCAGCATCGACAGAGTCTTGCCGTGCCGACGCCCCGTCTGCCGGCCTGCCATCGCCGCCGCCACACGCTACGAGCGCCAACCCCATCACGCAACTCCACACGGAACTATGCCGCATTCCCATTCTCCCAGATGATCGTTCCGCCTCGAACGCGTCCCTCACATGCGGGGAGCGCTGCCCATCAACTCCTTCACCACACGATACCAGAACTCCAGGGCGCCACTGAAGTGCGCCACGCCCAGACGCTCGTCCCGTCCGTGCGCCCGATCATCCGCCAGGTCGTACAGCGGACCGGATATACCGAAGACCGGCACACCGATATTGCGCAGGAAGAGTCCGTCGGTCGCGCCGTTCTCCATGACGGGGATCGTGACCGCTCCCGGCCAGCTACGACGCGCCTGCGATTCCACCACCCCCACCACGTCCGGGCGGAGGGGTGACGCGTCGCTCGGCGTACTCTCCCCCACGGTGCTGATGTGGATCGCGGTATCAGCAACCACGCCAACGAGCGTCGCCTGCACGGCCGCGGCTGTCACGCCCGGGAAGATGCGACAGTTGACCGTCGCCGTGGCGCGCTGCGGCAGCGCGTTCTCGGCGTGGCCACCGCCGAGCATCGTCGCGACACACGTCGTGCGTAGGTTGCCGTTGATCGATGCATCCTTGGACAGGCGGTCCACCGATGCTCCGCTCGTCTCGCCGCGTGCGAGTGCCGAGAAGTCGGCGGCCAGCTCGCCATGTTCGAGCGTCGCCGAGCGGGCGAAGCTCTCTCGAGTCACCGCATTGTACTGAACGGGGAACCGGTAGCGCTCCAATCGCTCGAGCCCACGGGCGAGCGTGTAGATGGCATTGTCGTCGCGCGGGAGGGAAGAGTGCCCACCGCGATTCGTCACTTCGAACTGGTACGTCTGATACATCTTCTCGGAGGACTGCAGGAGGAAGCGTGGCGGCTTCCGGGGCTGCTCCTCGAGGCCGCCAGCGTCGGTATTGAGCGCGTACTCCGCGGTGCGCAGCGCCGGTACGTGCGCGAGGAGCCAGACGATTCCCGATTGCGCCGACGTCTCCTCGTCCGTGGTCAGGATCAGGATCACGTCGCGCGCCGGCACGAACTTCTCGCGCTTGAAGCGGATCATGTTCGCCACGAGGAGCGCTGCCCCACCCTTGTTGTCGGTGACCCCGCGGCCGTAGAAATATCCGTCCTGCTCGTGCAGGACGAACGGGTCCATCGACCAATCGCTCGAAAGCGCCTCGACGACGTCGATGTGCGCCATGAGCACGATCGGCTTCGCCCCTGCGTCCCGTCCTCGCAGCGTCGCAATGAGGTTCCGGTGCGCCGAATCTGGCCCCGCCAGCTGCACGTCCGCCCGGGGATACCCGGCCGCGAGTAGGCGCTCGGCCATCGCCGCTGTGGCTCGGCTCATGAGCCCACCGCTCGGCCCGGTGTTGATCTCGACCAGCTCCTTCAACACCGCGCGCGCGAGCGTGAAGCTGGAGTCGCGGGGCGACTGCGCGCATGCCGCGTCAGGCAGCAGAAGCGTCGCAGCGGCGCAGAGACCGATCACCAGCCGATGGCGGGCCATGGGGAAGGGGTGAAGAGGCGAAGGGGGTAAGAACCGGAGAAAGCGGACACGCGTGTCCTGAATTTACCCTGTCGACCTGTCGTCGGCACCATACGGCTGGGAGCGAGGCGCAAGCAGCCTCGCTAGCTTCCAACGCTCGCCCTCAATCGCAAGGAGATTCCCGTGGCCGCTCCAGCCGACGCGCACACGTCGACGCTCGACACGCTCTGCATCAATACAGTCCGTACCCTGGCGATGGACGCCGTGCAGCAGGCGGAGAGTGGCCATCCGGGCGCCCCGATGGGTCTGGCCCCGCTGGCGTACGCGCTATTCACGAAGCACATGCGCCACAACCCGGCCGATCCGGCGTGGCCGAACCGCGACCGCTTCGTGCTCTCCAACGGGCATGCGTCGCTGTTGCTCTATACGTCACTCTACCTCTCCGGCTACGACCTCTCGCTCGACGAGATCCGGCACTTCCGCCAATGGGGGAGCAAGACCCCCGGGCATCCCGAGCACGGGCATACGCCCGGCGTCGAGACCACCACCGGCCCACTCGGGCAGGGCCTTGCCAATGCGGTCGGCATGGCGGCAGCCGAGGCGCATCTCGGGGCGACGTTCAATACGCCCGGGCACGACATCGTCGACCACTTCACCTACTTCATCTGCGGCGACGGATGCCTGATGGAGGGGATTTCCCACGAGGCAGCGTCGTTCGCCGGGCACTTCAAGCTCGGAAAGCTGATCGGCTTCTACGACGACAACGGGATCTCGATCGACGGAAAGACCGACCTGACCTTCACCGACGATACAGCGAAGCGTTTCGAGGCGTACGGGTGGCAGGTACTCCACGTCGATGACGTCAATGACCTCGCGTCGATCGACGTCGCGGTTGCGGCGGCGAAGGCCGATGGAACGCGTCCGACGCTGGTGATCACGAAGACCCACATCGGATACGGCTCGCCAAACCGACAGGACACGGCCAAGGCGCACGGGGAGGCGTTAGGCGAAGCCGAGATTGCACTGACGAAGCAGGCCCTGGGTTGGCCGTGGAGTGATCCATTCCACGTGCCGGAGGAAGCGCTGGCGCACTGGCGCCTGACGATGGGCCGCGGCGCTGAGGCCAACGATGCGTGGCGCAAGGCACTGATCGCCTACGCGAAGGCCGAGCCGGCGCAGGCCAAGGAGTTCGGCCGCCGGATGCAAGGCGACCTGCCTGCCGGTTGGCAGCAGGCGCTGCCGACGTTCACGCCTGAGAATGGCCACATCGCCAGCCGCAACGCCTCCGGGATTGTCCTCAACGCCCTCGCCGCGCGAGTTCCCGAGATGTTCGGCGGCTCGGCCGACCTCACGGGGTCCAACCTGACGCTGCTCAAGAACGAGGGCCAGTTCTCCCCGGGGAACTTCGCCGGTCGCAACGTGCACTTCGGCGTGCGTGAGCATGCGATGGGTTCGATGATGAACGGGATGGCGTTGTATGGCGGCCTCATTCCCTACGGGGGCACATTCCTCGTCTTCGCCGACTACATGCGGCCGGCGATCCGGCTCGCGGCGCTCATGCGTCAGCGGGTGATCTACGTCTTCACGCACGACTCGATCGGACTGGGCGAGGATGGGCCGACGCACCAGCCGATCGAGCAGCTGACCTCGTTGCGTTGCATCCCCAATGTCACCGTGATCCGACCGGCCGACGCTGCCGAGACGGCGGAGGCGTGGCGCACGGCGCTGTTGCACAAGACCGGCCCGGTCGCGCTGGCTCTCACGCGCCAGAAGCTTCCGCTCATCGATCGCGCGACCTACGGCGCGGCGTCCGGTGCACGGCAGGGCGGCTACATCCTGGCCGACGCGCCGAAAGGAACGCCCGAGGTGATCATCATCGCGAGCGGCTCGGAGGTCGACATCGCCTTGCACGCCTACGCGACGCTGGTGGCGGATGGGGTGCAGGCGCGGTTGGTGAGCATGCCGAGCCAGGAACTCTTCCTTTCACAGTCCGCCGAATATCAGGCATCGGTGTTGACGCCCGCCGTCAAGCGCGTAGCGATCGAGGCGGCGCATCCGATGTCCTGGCAGCGTTTCGTCGGCCTCGACGGCGCGATCATCGGGATCACGACCTTCGGCGCATCGGCGCCGTTCCAGACACTGTACGAGGAGTTCGGGATTACCGCTGAGCACGTGATCTCGGAAGTGCATCGGGTGCTGGGACGCTAAGCATCGGGAGCAGTTCTCCCGAACGAGGGTGTGACCGCAGGCGCTGCCGTCCATGCCATCGCGGCTCCCGACGGACGTCACTTCACCCACGGCGCCACCCACGGCGCCACCCACGGCGCCACCCACGGCGCCACCCACGGCGTCACTGGTGCGGAACGGTCCCCGTCGGCGGCGGGGCGATCGTCGGTCGCCCCGCCCGGGTGAGGGCTGCGTTGAGCTCCGGCAGCTGCACCGCGACGACCTGGCGCCAGCGCACCAGCGCGGCGCGGAGCGATCGTTCGAGGGCCCCAACGGCCGCCTGCATCGACGGTGTCGGCGCCATGTCGCCATTGTCCTGGGCGCCCAGCTGCTGTGCCAGTGCGCCGTTCAATGCGCGCAGGCCCGTCGGTTGCGCGGACGACACCAACGAATCGATCGTCGCGAGGAGCGCGCCCGCTGCAGACGGGAGCGCCGCCGTCGCGGCCGGCGCTTCCACGGCCGCGACGGCGGCGCGTAGCGCGTCGGCCCCTTCTGCCGCTCGGTAGGCCTCGCCCATGGCATTGCTGATCCGCACCAACAAGGAATCCTGGGCCTCCACAGCGCGCGCCGAGGCGGGCGAGCGCGGATCGTTGCGGATCAGGACGGTCTGCCGGTGGCGCTCCGCACCCACCGTCAGCTGCAGCGTATACGTGCCGGGCGGCACCAGCGCCCCCTGCGGCGTCGCCGGCGTGAGCCCGGGATTGGCGTTGATCTCGTAACCGTGGGTGAAGGCCGGGGGCGCGTCACGACGGAGGTCCCAGTTCACACGATTCGTTCCAGCGCGCGTGGGGAGCGCCCGAGGGATCTCCACCCACACGTTCGCGTGCGGCGGGCGGGCCGCTTCGGGGACCAGGGCGATTGGAGCACTGGAAAGGTGTCGCACCGGGCGGCCACGTGCGTCGAACACGTCAAGCGCGACGGCCACGGACGGTGTATCGGCGAGCCAGTAATCGATGATCACCCCCGACGCCGGGTTCGGTGCGTGCGGGATCTCCGGAGGGAGCGGAGTGTCGGCATTCACGTTGCGACGCACCCGGATGGTTTCGCCAGGTGCAAACAGGTGAGCGCGCTCGGCGACGATTCCGGACGACAGTTGTCGCAGCGAGGAGATGTCGTCGAGGATCCAGATGCCCCGACCGTGCGTCGCCGCGATCAGGTCGTTCCCCTTGATCGTGATGTCGCGAACGGGCGTCGTCGGGAGATTCTGCATCAATGACTGCCAGTGATCGCCGTCGTCGAAGGAGACGTGGAGTCCGCTCTCGGTCCCCGTAAAGAGGAGTCCGCGTCGACGGGGATCTTCTCGCACCACGCGCGCAAAGCTCCCACCAGCTTCGTCGGTCGGAAGCCCCGACACGATCCTGATCCACGTCCGTCCGAAATCCCTCGTGCGATAGATGTACGGCGTCAGGTCCCCGGCGCGCAGGTATTCGATCGCCGCGTACGCGGTTCCCACTTCGTAGTGCGAGGCCTCGATAGCCGAAACGTTCGCGCGTCGCGGACTCGGAATCCCCGCGATGCTCACGTCGCGCCAACTCTTGCCATTGTCACGCGTGACGTGAATCAGGCCGTTGCTTGTCCCGATCCAGATGGTCCCCTCGGCGACGGGAGAAGCGGAGAGCGATTCGATGGCTCCCCGCGATCCCGGCACGCCCGACGCTGCAGTCGTGTCGATTCCCGACGCGATGCCGAGGTCGGGGCTGATGCGCGTCCAGTGTGCGCCGCCGTCGATCGTGGCCGCGACGAAGTTGAGTCCGAGGAGGAGCCTGTGCGGATTCAAGGGCGAGAAGGCGAGTGGTTGTGAGGAGGTGGCGCGCGCCTTCATGGCAGGATCCACCGCCGGACTCACATCAATCCACTGTTCACTCGGATACGAGATCTTCACCACCCCCGATCCGCTGGCATAGACGGTGTTGGGATCGAGAGGATCAGGGGCAAGTGTTCCCCACTCCCAGCCATTCACCGAGTTCCAGTCGAAGATCGTAACGGCCCCGTAGTTCCCTCGGCCGCGGGTGCGAATCGCCCCGGCATCCTGCTGTGTCGCGTACAGCCATGGGGGATACGAGTTGTCGGCAGCCACGTGATACAACTGCTCCGTGGACTGGTTGTACCATCCGCTCCACGTCGTCCCGCCGTCCAGCGAGACGGTCAGCCCCTGGTCGTAGCCGAGCAGGAGGCGATCGCCATTGGTGGGGTCGATCCACATCTGCTGGGGATCGTCTCCGCCCGGAGCGCCCTTCAGGCCGGTGAAGGTCAGGCCGCCATCGGTCGAGCGATAGCTGGCAGTATTTAGTGTGTAAACGACGTCCGGATTTCGCGGGTCGACGTACACACCGCAGCTGTATCCACCCTGCCCGTTATGGATGCGGGGGTCATCGGCCGCGACCTGGCGCCACGAGGTGCCGCCATCGTCGGAGCGCCAGAGCGCGGTATTGGTGATCAGGTACACGCGCCGGGCGCTTGTTCCCATGGCCACGGCGACCGACATGCGTCCCACGAGGGGTGGAAGCCCGCCTCCTCGCACTTCGTGCCAGGTGACGCCACCATCTGTCGACTTGTAGAGCGCTGCAAGGGGCTGGGAGTCCGGCCGCGGCGCGAGGCTGAACTGCCACGAGCGGAGCCGCTCCTGCGCGTAGTCTGGGGGCGCGTAGTGGCGCATGGTCGTAGCGAAGATCACCGCGGGGACGTCGAAGGCGCGCGCCAGCTTCGCGATTCCGGTTTGGTCATCGACGTACAGCGTCTTCGTCCAGGTCCGACCACCGTCGGTGCTGCGGAAGACGCCGCGCGCATCGCTGGTGTGCATGGCGTCGCCCAGTGCCCCCACCATGACCACGTCGGGATCGCGCGGATCGACGAGGATGGTCTGGATGTGTCGCGTGGCTTCGAGACCGAGGTGCTGCCAGCTCTTGCCGGCATCTGTGGACTTGTAGACTCCGTTGCCCCGGTCGAGCGTACCGCCGCTGATCATGTCGCCTGTTCCGACGTACACGACGTCCGGGGCCGAGGGCGCGACCTCGACCGCTCCGACCGACGAGACCTCATGGACGTCGTCGAAGACGGGAAACCAGGTCTGTCCCGCGCTCGTCGTCTTCCACACCCCGCCCGCAGGAAAGCCGGCATAGAAGGTCCCGGCCGCTCCGACGACTCCAGAGACCGCGGCGACGCGTCCGCCGCGGAAGGGACCGACGTTGCGCCATGCAAGGCCGGCGTAGAGCCGGGGATCGACGGGGAAAGATCCGGTGGGAGGGACGGCGGCCTGGGCCGCGAGCGATGTCCCGTACCACAGGGCGGTGGTCGCAGTCAGCCGAAGCAGGATCGCGCGCGTCATGGCGGAGGAGATGGAGGGCGACCGCAGCGCCCCGCAACGACGCGGGAAGGTCAGTGCAGCGACGCGGGCGCAGTCGCCCCTTCACTCACGCCGCGCTGGGAGTCGTCTGGAAAGCTACCCAGTTGAGTAAGATCAGCGCCGGGCGACGAACGGAAAGATTCCGTTGAGAGTATCCCAGGCCAAGTGCGAATGCCGGTCGACGATAGCGCAGAACTTCGCGCAGAAGGTGGTCGTCAGCAGCAGGGCGAGTTAGCCCTGCCAACTGGTCGGATGATGAAGCCAGCCCCACTCGTCACGTTGCACATTCTTCATGTCAAGACACGCGCGACGCCGAGCTCACGGGAAGGGTGGCGGGAGGTCGTCGCCGACGCTGCCGCCGGACCAGTCGGCCACGCGAGATGCCCAGGGGCGGAGGATGGCGTACAGGAGTCCCCACGCGCCGAAGAAGAGGAGCACCAGCCGGTGCAGCCCCGCGCCGGACAGCGGGAGAAAGCGTTCGAGAATCAGGCTGCCGACGAATGCCGACAGCCCGGCCACCCAGATCGTGTCCCGTCGGTCCTGCCGAACGTCCCGCATCGCAGACACGCACCCCCTCCTGTCGAGCCCTGACCAATCTTGCAAACGTGGCACAACGAGTGGCAAGGTCGCGACCTCGACGTCAGAGGTGTGTCGTGCAATCTTGCCGTCGAGACGTCCAACCGCCAACGATGCGATCGCCGCATGTGCACGTCATCCATCTGGAGGAGCCCCCGTGGATCTTGTCCATCCGATCCGCACTGAGTACCAACGCTACCGCCGACTCGCTGAGCTCGCCCTCGAGCAGGTCTCCGACGCGGACTTGGCGTACCGTGAGTCGACCGACTCGAACTCGCTCTCGATCATCGTTGGCCACCTGTGCGGAAACCTCCGCTCGCGCTTCACGGACTTCCTGACCAGCGACGGGGAGAAGCCGTGGCGCGCACGCGACACGGAGTTTGAACCACCCGAGGTCGGCCGCGAGGCGCTGATGGCGCGCTGGGCGGACGCATGGGACGCCGTCGATCGGGCGCTGCGCGACGTTGCGGCCGCCGGCCCCGATGCGATGGCGCGCGCGGTGACCATCCGGGGTCAACCACTGAGCGTGCTGGATGCCTTCCTGCGGTCCATCGCCCACGTGGCATATCATACGGGGCAGATCGTTTGGCTCGCGCGCGAGCGGGCGGGTTCGCGCTGGCACACCCTGTCCATCCCGCGCGGGGGGTCGGACGCGTACGCAGCCAACCCGACGAAGGAGCGGTCCCCGGACGGCGCGCGCGGGGGTTGAGGGCATACGCGCACCGGCGATTCGTTAGGTGTCGGCTTCGCGGACGTGTTCCGGGCGCGCACGGCACCGCCTGATTGCGGTGGCGCGTTGCGTATCGCGTCCTCCCCCGTAGTATGGCGAGGTCGGCTGATGCTGCGTCACTGGGGTGCATCGGAGCTGTGGTAGATCCGTCGATGATTCGTCGCCCCGGGACGTTCCGGGCATGGACCCGGAGAGGACGGCGAAGACATGAGTTGCGTCCGTGAGCGACTCACCTGAATGGCTGCGTTCGCGCTACCGCGCAGCGCTCGTCGTGCTGGCCACAATCGGCCTCATCGCGATCGCACTCGCGGTCTGGTTGGCGGATGCGGCGCGGTGAGCGCGTCACTCGCGCGATGTCCTGCGGGTCGCGCGCAACGCGCACGCGCAGTTGCTCGGCGGCGAGGCGGCGAGGCGCGGTCACCTGCTCACGGGCGACTCCGCCATCCTGCGGAACTACGTCTTCTCCCGCGCGTCGACCTCCAGCGCCCTCGACTCACTCGACGCGCTGGCCCGTAGTGACGCCGCGCAGCAACCACGCTCCGCCACTGTCACTGCCGCGGTCCAGCGCTGGTGGGCGGACTACGTGACCAAGGTCGTTCCGTCATCCGGGGCAACTGGCACGACGGTGCCACCAGTCGGGCTCCTGATCGAGGGGCAATCGCTGAGCAGGTCCGTCGCCAGGTGCAGTCCACGTCAAGGCCCGCCGGAGCGCGACACTCGCCACGGTGGAGGGCGCCTAACGCGCGCCGTCGCGAACGCATGCGTCAATGTCTGCCGTGACGCCCGTGCGCGCCGTTCCCGATCATGGCGCGCCGCTCACGCGTCGCGGCGACGACCAAGAGTTGCATCAAGGCTGTAGGGTCCGGCTCCCCATGCGGCGTACAGGAGGAAGATGAACGAGTACAGCATCACGACCTCGCCGCGATTCGACCACCACCAGATCGACCCGCTGCCGCCGGAGTGGATCCAGAAATAGGCGACCGCCATCTCGCCGGAGGCGATGAAGGCCGCCCAGCGCGTCCCGAAGCCGAGGATGATGCAGGTCCCGGCGACCAGCTCGATCACCCCCGCAGCGCCGAAGCGGCTCATGAGGTCGACCGTGCCACCCGTCGGACCCATGCCGCCGAACCATCCGAGAATCTTCTGGGCGCCGTGGGACGAATAGGCAAGACCGGCGACCACGCGTAGCGCAGTCCGGGCAATGGGAACGAAGCGGTCGCTGAGCGGAGCGGGCAAGATTGGCCTCCTGACGATGAGCGGCGAGAACGCGAACCTCGAATATGTCGCGGTGCAACCGTCGTCGCGCAACCGGGCACATGGTATATTGGCCAATGCTGGTGTGCCTGCTCGATTGAGTGGACGTCTTACCCGAGCCTGCCGAGCGTACCGAATTGTCGATCGACCTCGAAGCCGTGCTTCGACATGCCAGCGTGTTACAGCAAGCGACCACGCTTCGTGAGCTGATCGACCTCACGTTGGAGGCGGTGCGGAGCGTGACGCGGTATCGCACTGCGTGGCTTGCGGTGCAGGAGCCGGAGGATCTCGAACATTTGCGGATCGTGCAGGTCGACGGACCGATGAGCGACCTGGTCCTGGAGACGTGCCCACGCATTGCCGTCGCCGGCGACGCCATGCTCGCCGCAGTCCTGCAGGGCGGCGCTCCGGTCGTCGTGATGGACGCCTCCACCGACCCGCGCACCAACAAGGTGATCGTCTCTGCGCTGGGGAACCAGACGATCATCAACGTACCGCTGGCGATGGGAACCGTCGTGGTCGGCGCGTTAGGCGTCGGGACGTTCGGAGCGGAAGGGATCCTGCCTCCCACGGCGGACGAACTGCAGGCCCTCGTCGTCCTCGGGACGCAGCTCGCCGGAGCGATCGGTCGTATGCGCCTGCTCGAGCGACAGCGGCAGGACGCGGCCAATCGCCTCACACTCGAGCGTCAACTCGAGTCGCTCCAGCGCGTGGAGTTGATGGGTGTCCTCGCGGCCGGCGTCGCGCACGATCTCAACACCTATCTCACGGTCGTGCTTGCGAACCTGGGCGGGCTGGACGGATCCCTGCAGGGCGAGGACGCGGAAGCGGTCGGCGATGCCCTTCACGCGACGCGCCGCGCCGCAGGCGTCGTGAAGCAGTTGCTCTCCCTTGGTCGAGCGCAGTCGCGGCGCGAGGATCGCGTGGACCTGAATGCGCGCGTTACCAGCACGCTTCGACTGGTCCGCTCGTCGATTCCCACCGACGTCACGCTCGTCCACGAGGTGGGTGCCTCGCCGGTGATCGAGGGGGACCCGGTCCAGATCGAGCAGGCACTCGCGAACCTCCTGATCAACGCGCGCGACGCTGTGGGGCGCTCCGGACGCATCTCGGTCCAGGTCGGGGAGCTTGAGCTGACCGACGATTTCGTCGCATTGAACCGATGGGCGCGCGCGGGGCGGTTCGGCCATGTGCAAGTGCACGACTCCGGTCGCGGCATCGATCCTGACATTCTCCCGCGCATCTTCGACCCGCTTTTTTCCACCAAGCACGCGGGGACCGGGCTCGGCCTCGCCGTGGTCTCGCGCGTCGTGCAGCAGCACGACGGCCTGATTCACTGCGAATCCAGTCGCGACGGCGGGACGACGTTCGACCTGTTCCTCCCCATGCGCCGCTGACGGCGCAGCGCAGCCCGCGACGGCGACGGCAAGGCGCCCGCCCGCGCTATCCGCCTAACGGCCCACCCACCACCGGTTTTCGAGCACCTCCGCGATGCGTCGCGCCGCACGCGCGGCCCCGTCCGTCTCCACGGCGCGGTAGTCGACGGGCGCGTGCATCGCCGCGAGTGCCTGCTCCGCCAGCATCTCGGGGGTGACGCTGGCGTAGTCGACCGACCGATCGGCGCCGTAGTTCGCGAGCCGCCGTCGCACGTGTACCCCCTGCTCGAAATGACGCTGGAGCGGGAAGCTCAGGAACGGGCGGCGGGTGGCGACCAGTTCCATGCAGGTACTGAGCCCGCCCTGCACCAGCGCGAGATCGCAGCAGGCGAGGTGCTCGAAGAGCTTGTGCACGTACGGCCGCACCTCGAGACCGTCGAACTGCGGAAAGCTTTGCGGCGCGAGGCGCGGCCCCGCTACCAGGATCAGGCGTAGTTCGGGAAGCTCGCGCTTCATGTGGCGAAAGGAGTGCGCGATCTTGTCGAGCAGGTGTCGCCCCACGCCGGTGCCGCCGACCGCCGCAACAACCACACGCTCGTCGGGCCGGTAGCCGAGCCGGGCGCGCAACCGATCGGTGTCGGCGAAGGCGGCGGGGTCGAAGGGGAGCGCGTATCCCGAGTACTCGAAGTTTCTATCGGTCCATTCGCGGATGCGCGGGAGGCCTGGGCCGAATGGTCGATCTGTAACATCCGCCGGGTTGCCGATGAAGATGGACGCATCGCGCAACGCCGGATATCGGGACACGTGCTCGAGGTCCTCGGCGTTCCGCTCCGCGCACAGATGCGCCTCGCGCTCGTCGCCGCCCATCGGCAAGCATCCCACGAAGTCGGACAGAAAGACGAACGGCTGCCGTTTCAGCTCGGGATTCTCGTGGTAGTAATAGTCAACGTCCCATGCCTCGTCGCCGATGACCAGGTCGTAGTGTTCGGCTTCGACGAGGTCGCAGAAGGTCATGAAGTTGCCCGCCATGATCTCGTCCATCGTGCGCAGTGCAAAGAAGGCGTGCAGGTCATGCTCCCCTGCCAACTGTTCGAAGTGCCGGCTTTCGTTGGCCAGGCGCGCGGTGATCGGGTGCACGCGTTCTCCTTCCTGCACGAGATAGCGCGCCGCCGGATCGACGGTGAACCAGTCGATGTCGAGGTCGGGCTGCAGGATGCGCAGTTCGCGTGCGATGGCGAGGTCTCGCTGCACGTGACCGAGCCCGATCGCGCTCGAGATGAACAGCGCCTTGCGCCGTCGCTGCATCGCCCGCGTCCACCTGCTCGTGCGGGGCGTCCCCTCGATGAAGTCGCGCACGCAATGATTGAACAGGACGGGATCGCGCACGGCAGTGACGTGCCCGCCGCCGGCGACCGTGAGCATTCGTGCGCCGGGCACGAGTTGGTGAACTGCCTCACCCTCGACGTAGGGGACGCGCCCATCCTCATCGCCGTGGATCACGAGCGTCGGACAGCGTACCCGTCGCGCGTGCTCGCGCACGTCGCAGCCCTGCCATCCGGTGCGGCACCAATCGACCACGTCGCCGCTGCTCGCCCATGCGTAGCGCACGCCGTCCTCGAACGGCTTCGTGGAATGGGGTTCGGTGAAGATGGTGCCGATGAACCAGTCGACGAAGGCGGGCCACTCGTTCCGCATCCGGTCGCTCGCGGCCCGCGCCCGCGCCGATGCCTGCTCGTCGGACATCAGCGACTGGGCGAAGCCGCCGGCGACGACGAGGTGGGAGACGCGATCCGGCTGCTCGGACGCGAGCCGCAGCACCGTCATGGCCGCTGCGGAGATTCCGACGAGCGCGACGCGCACCGCACCGGCCGTATCCAGCGCCGCATCCAGCACCGCGACGAAGTCCGCGTAATAGTGCTCGAAGTTGTAGGCCGACTGCCCCAGCGGGCGATCGGAGCGCCCATTGCCACGCCCGTCGGTCGTGATGACGCGAAAATGCCGCGAGAGATATGGAACGGTCGCCTTGAGCAGCTGGGTATGCACGATCTGGAATGGTGGGGCGAAGGCGAGCCACGGACCGCGGTCACCCCAGACTGCATACCAGAGTTTGACACCGTCGCGCTCCACAAAGCCTTCGTGCGCCGGCGTCACCGTTTCGAAAGGATATGGCGCCTGGTCAGGGAGCCGTCCGCCGGGCGGCAGCGCTCCCACGACGCGCGCGAACCGGTCGGGGTGGCTCATCGCGAGCGCGGAGCACGTTTGGCAACCGGCAGCGTCGCGTCCTTCGACACGCGCGCGTCGAGCGACTCGAGCAGCCATCCCACCGCATCCAGCGCCGCCCGATGCTGCGCCCGCTCCGCCTTCACCTCGAGCAGGTCGGCGAACTCCATCCCCAACCAGAATTCGGCGATCCAGCTGGCGATCACCTCGGGGGTGAACGGAGGGGGGAGCTTCACGCCGCCACGTTCATATGACGCCAGCGCCTCGCGCACTCCTTCGAGGACGACCTGCTTCCACGCCAGCAGGCGCGGGAGGAACTTCTTCCGCAGTTCCTTGTTTGACAAACTCGCCGCCCACAATTCCGCCTGCACGCGCACGAAGCCGGAGGCAAGATCGTCCTCGTAGAACCGTCGCGCCTCTTCCCACTTCCGGGCAAAGCTCCCCGGGCCGCGATACATCGACTTCTGCCGCTCGAGCAGGCGCCGATTCGCCGCGTCCAGCACGTCGATCACCAACTGGTCCTTCGTGCGGAAGTGGTAATTGATGAGGGCATGGTTCACGCCGGCATCCTTGGCAATTTCCCGCACGCTCAACGCGGCATACCCCTCGGTCGCCAGGCGACGGAACGCGGCATCGAGGATCTTCGCCTTGGTATCGAGGACGCCCGGGTCGGCGAGCCGTGGACCGGAACTCGGCGGTGGGACGGCGCGCGCGAGGCGCGCAGGAGACTTCTTCATGCGTGAACCCGACGAGTGAACGTATGATTTAAACGATCGTATAAAGCCTAGGACGCCTTCCACGCACTGTCAAGCGCGCCCCGTGCACCGGCGTCTCGGTGCCGCCGAAATCGGGACTGGCCACGAGCAGCACGTCCTCGCTGCGGGTGACGTAGACACTCGAGCCGGGCCGACGCTCGACATACCCCATCGTCTCGAGCGTTTTCAGCGCCTCGCGAATCGTCGGGTGGCCGACGCCGAAACGCCCGACCGAAGCATCACCCGCCAGAAGCCACGCAGCTCCTGCAACGGACGGGTGGCCGGCTCGTTCCGGAGAGATCGCGGCCGCGCGCCAGGACAACTCAGCCGGTCGCTGCGGACAAGGCATGGAGCGCCGGATACAGCGCGACAAATCGTCGGTACGCGTCGTCATATCGCGCGTGCGTGCCGGCGGCGGGCGCCTCGGTAAGCGTGCGAGTCAACGTGACGCGCGCAGCACTCGCGAGATCCTTGTATTGGCCGATCCCCACGGCGGCGAGCAGGGCGGCGCCGTACGCCGGTCCCTCCTCGCGATTGACCGTGCCGACCGGGAGGCCGAAGATCTCGGATTGCAGCCGACGGACAAAGGCGCTCTTCGCCCCCCCGCCGGTCAGCAGCAACTCGGCCGGCGCCTGCCCCAACTCCTGCAGGATCTCGAGTGAATCGCGGAGGGCGAAGGTGATCCCCTCCAGCACCGCGCGCGTGAGGTGGGCGCGAGAATGCGCCAGGCTCAAGCCGGTAAAGGCCCCCCGCGCCCAGGCGTCGCGATGCGGGGTGCGCTCGCCCTGGAGATACGGGAGGAAGGTGATGCCGTCAGCGCCAGGCGCAATGGCCGCCGCTTCCTCGTTCAGTCGTTCGTCGGCGCCGGCCTCCCCCGCCAAGTCGCGCGCCAGTTGATCGCGATACCACGCGAAGGCACCGCCAGCCGACAGGACGACTCCCATGAGGTACCACACGCCAGGCACGACGTGACAGAACGTGTGCGCGCGAAGCCGAGGATCGACGACCGGTTGGCTGACTGGCGCCAGCACCGTCCCCGAGGTCCCCCAGCTTGCCACCGCCTCGCCGGGCGCAACGACGCCGACACCCGCCGCCCCGCAGGCGTTGTCTGCGCCGCCACCCACCACCGGGGTCCCCACGCCGAGTCCGGTCGCTCGTGCCCCCTCGGCATGCACGCGTCCGAGTATTTCGTGCGATCCGCCAACGGTCGGAAGCAGGGAAGACGAGAGTCCGACGGCGTCCAGCAACGGCTGACACCACGTCATACTCGCGGGGTCGAGCATCAGTGTCCCCGATGCGTCCGACGGCTCGGTCGCGATCGTTCCCGTCAGCCGCAGGCGAATGAAATCCTTGGCGAGCATCACCGTGGCGAGCCGCGCGAAAGCGTCCGGCTCGCGTCGGCGCAGCCAGAGCACCTTGGGGAGCGTGAAGCCCTCTAGTGCGGGGTTGCGTACCCAGTCGCGCAGCTGGGCTTCCCCACCCGCGGCTGCAACAATCTCCCCGCACTCGGTGGTCGTCCGGCCGTCGCACCAGAGCAGCGCGGGGCGAATGACCGCACCGGCACGGTCGAGGAAGACGGAAGAATGCATCTGTCCCGAGATGCCGATCGACGTCACGCGCGCCTGCGGGCGCTGCGCCGCCACCTTCCGGATCGACGCGATCGACGCGTCCCACCAGCCCGCTGGATCCTGTTCGGCCCACCCGGGCTGCGGGGTGGACATACGCAGCGGGGAGGTGGCGGCGGCGACCACATCCCCACGCTCGTCCACGAGGATGGCCTTCACGCCGCTCGTGCCGACGTCGAGTCCCAGCGTTACTGCCGTCATCACAGCGCCCCCACGTTAGGCGGTCGCGTCCGTCACCGTACTCCCAGCAGCACTTCCATCGTCAGCTGGTCCAGGCGTTCGTAATCGTATCCGACAACGCGCATTCCATCGAGGTCGAACGAACGGTCGCGCAGCTCCCGCGCCCCAGCCTCCGTAAAGCGGGTGCGCAGCCCGGACGACGCACCACGCGCCTTCAGGGCTCCCAACACGTCCTGAATCTCACGGTCGGCATTGAAGCGGGCGACCCTCTGCTTGAGGATGAGGTACGTCCGCATGCTCCCCTTGGCGAACTCCCAGACTCCCGCCTCGTCCTCGGTGCGATAGGCGTGGCTGTCGAAGTGGCGCATCCCGGCCCAGCCGCTCTCCTCGAGAAGCTTCCCGAGGAAGAACGCCCCCTTGACGTCTTCGCTGCCGAAGCGGAGATCCTGGTCGAAGCGCCCAGGCTTCTGGCCGTTGAGGTCGATGTGGAAGAGCTTCCCTGCCTCCATCGCCTGCGCGACCCCGTGCGTGAAGTCGAGTCCCGCCATCTGGTCGTGCGCCATCTCGGGATTGAGTCCCACCATCTCGGGGTGATCGAGCGTGTAGATGAATGCCAGCATGTGGCCGATGGTCGGCAGGAAGATGTCGCCGCGGGGCTCGTTCGGCTGGGGCTCGAGCGCGAACTGCAGGTCGTAGTGCTGCGAGCGCGAATACTCGCAGAGGAAGTTGAGCGCGTCACGAAACCACTTGAGCGACTCGCGCGGATCCTTGGCGGCGTTGGTCTCGACTCCCTCCCGTCCTCCCCAGAAGACGTAGGTGGAGGCGCCGAGTTCGACGCCGAGGTCCATCGCGCGCATGGTCTTCTGCAGCGCATAGGCGCGCACCCGCGCGTCGTTGCTCGTGAACGCTCCGTCGCGAAAGACGGGGTCCGAGAAGAGGTTGGTCGTCGCCATGGGCACACGCATCCCGGTCCCGTCGAGCGCCGCCTTGAACTCGCGCACGATGCGGTCGCGTTCGGCAGCCGTCGCTCCGTGCGGCACCAGATCGTTGTCGTGCAGGTTCACCCCGTACGCGCCCAGCCGGGCCAGGGTATGCACGGTGTACACGGGCGAGATCGCCGGCCGCACAGCGTCGCCAAACGGATCGCGCCCGATATTGCCCACGGTCCAGAGGCCAAAGGTGACGTGGTCCTCCGGAATCGGAACGAGCGCATCGCGAGGAGTGGGGGCAGTCGTCATGTCGAGGTGTAAGCGAAGGATGCGTGCAGGATGCGTGTTGTCGCGCGGACAGTCGAGCTGTCGGTAGAAGTCGAGTGAGTTGGTCGATCGCATCGGTCGCAGGATTGGCGCGGATGCGCTCGAGGAAGGCGGTTAGCGCCTCGCGCCGATTGCCAGACGCGACGTGCGAGGTGAGCCGGCGGCGCTGACGTCTCCCCAGGTCCCGCCGATCGCCCACGCACCAAAACTGACGGTCGAAACGTTTCATACCAATTGGGCCAAGCGGCCGATACTGCCTGTCTGTCACGAACCGTGGCGTGAAGGATGTACGGATCGAATTCCCTGCGACCTCATATTCCGACTGCATGGATTTGGCTCCAAGTGCGAGGTGGCGGAAGACTTCAATCCCGTTCTACAGGCTTCCCCCCCTGCTGCTCCCACTCGTCGCATGTCGCCGGCGTCGCCGGCGATCTTCGCTCCGATATTGGTCGCGTGTCCGTGGTCGCGCCGCGTATTTCCGTGGACCGTGCAACCGATGAATGATCGGTGGTCCTGCTCGACACCCTCAACGAGAACCTCACGCTGGCTGGCGAGGACCCGGTGGCGTT
>JBDTUA010000004.1:0-49476 GCA_040007995.1 Gemmatimonadota bacterium
GGAGTGTCGTAGACCAGTCCGCGGTAGGCGGCCATGCTGGCGACGCTGAGCGCCTTGGCCGCCTCGAGATAACGCGCCGGTGCGCGGCGCTCGGGCGGGAGGAGCGCCGTCTCCAGAGTCGCGGCCACCAGCGTTTCGAGGTTTCGCCGCCCGATATCAGGATTCGCGTACTTCGACGCGATCACCTCGCCCTGCTCGGTCAGGCGAATCTGCCCGTTCACGGTACCGGGCGGCTGCGCCATGATCGCCTGGTAGCTCGGCCCGCCCCCCCGCCCCACCGTCCCCCCCCTCCCGTGAAAGAGGCGTAGCGTCACCCCATGCGCCTGGCGCAGTTTGTCGAAGAGCGCGACGAGCGCCATCTCGGCCTTGTACAACTCCCAATTGCTGGTGAAGGTGCCGCCATCCTTGTTGCTGTCGGAATAGCCGAGCATGACTTCCTGCTCGGCACCCGATGCGTGTACCAGCGCTGCGATTCCCGTGGTCTGGTAGAGGTCGTGCATGATCGTCGCTGCGTTCCGCAGGTCGCCGATCGTCTCAAAAAGCGGGACCACGACGAGGTCGCTGACCGCGCCGTTGCCGAGCGTGCCGTGCAGCAGTCCAGTCTCCTTGAGCAGGAGGAACACCTCGAGGAGGTCGCTCACCTGCTCGGTATGGGAGATGATGTAGTAGCGAATCGCATAGCGCCCGAAGCGCGAGCGCAGCGACGCGGCCGCCTCGAAGACCGACAACTCGCCGGTCGTGAGCGCCGTGTACTCGACATCGCGCACGCGAAGCGGCCGAGCATCTTCGAGCAGGCGAAGGAGGAGGGCACGCCGCGGCGCCTCATCGAGCGCTTCGTAGTCGGATTCGATCCGCGCCGCTCGGAGCAGCTCTCCCAGCACCGCCGCGTGCTGCTCCGACGACTGCCGCAGGTCCACGGTGGCCAGGTGGAAACCGAAGACCTCGACCGAACGCATCAGCGGGGCGAGGCGATGCGCGATCAGCGCGTCGGAGTGATGCTGGCGAAGCGAGCGCTCGATGACCCGAAGGTCGGCGAGAAACTCTTCGGACTGCGCGTAGGGGCTCGAGGCGACGACCGCTTGGCGCAGCGCCGTGGTCCCTGTGAGGGCCTCCAGGGTCGCGGAGAGTCGAGCGTACATGCCGATCAGCGCGCGACGATACGGCTCGTCCTCGCGGTGCCGGCTGGCGTCCGGTGAGCGTTCGGCGAGCGCCTTCATTTCCGGGGTGACGTCGGCCAGCAGCGCCGACATCGACAATTCCCCGCCGAGCTCGTGCAGGTCAGTCAGGTAGGATTGCAGGACTGTGGCACCCTGCCGCTCGAGCGAGGTGCGAAGGGTGTCGGCGGTAACGAAGGGATTGCCGTCGCGATCTCCCCCGATCCAGTTGCCCATGCGAAAGAACGGGGGGATCGACTCGCCCGGGAGCGCATCCTCGATGTCGCCGTACATGCGCGGGATCTCGCGCAGGAAGGTCGTGTGGTAGTACTGCAGCGCGTTTTCGATCTCATCGCTGACGGTCAGCTTGGCCAGCCGCAGCATCCGCGTCTGCCAGAGTTGGGTGACGCGCGCCTTGATCTCCTCCTCATTCTCCTCACGCTCGCGCTCGGTGCTAAGCATTTCCCGACTTGCGACCAAAGCCGCGATCGCCTGCTCGGCCGCGAGGATGCTCTGTCGCTGAACCTCGGTCGGGTGGGCGGTGAGGACAGGAGAGATGTGCGCTGACCGTAGCGTTCTGGCGATATCGGCGGGAGCGACACCCGCCTCGGCCAATCGCTTGAAGCTCATCCGGAGCGACCCTTCCTGCAGCCGCCCGGCCTGTTCGTGATGGACTCTCCGCCGCACGTAATGACGGTCTTCGGCGATGTTCGCGAGGTGCGAGAAGTAGCTGAAGGCGCGAATGACGCTGACCGTCTGATCGTTGGACAGGTTGCGGAGCAGTGTGTCCAGCGCCTCTCCCGCCTCTCGATCACTCTTGAGTCGATACGCGACCGACAGCTGTCGTACTCGCTCCACCAGCTCATACGCCTCCACGCCATCCTGCTCGCGAATGACGTCGCCCAGAATGCGTCCGAGCAGGCGAATGTCCTCGATCAGTTGGTGGTTCTTCTCGGCGGCTTCAGCGGCAGGATCGACTTTTCGACGAGGCATGGGTATCGGGATGCGGAACCAGACTCGGGTGACGATGTGGAAAACTAAGAATCGTCATGCCGAGCAAAGCACTCATCGGTCGTCGGAGAGCTTCAGGCGCCATATGTTTCTGATTATTACCTAAGCTACGGTGTGGGCTTTGCTTGCAAGGCTCATTCATAGACTGGCGTCGCGCTTGGTGTCAAGTCGGTGGCGTCGAGTCGGCGCGTTCGGTCACTGAACAGCGCACACTCAGCGCAGTCGCTTCAGCTCGGATTCTGAAGCGATGAACCCGAATCCGGGCCAACCACCCGAACGCACCGAACGTTCGAACCAGCTCCTGGCGCGCGCGGTATCGCCCTGTACCAGATACCAATTTCCCACCCCGAACGCGAGCGTCGCGACCTGAACGTCGGCGGTGTCGGACGAGGTGAGCACCGCCTCCGGGCCGACCTCACCGCGATAGAGGCGGAGGCGCCGGGCATACGCCACCGTCGTTGCCAGCGAGTCGGGGCGGCGAGCGAGCATCGCCTGCGCCTCGGACTTTCGACCGGCGCGCGACAGTGACATCCACAGCCAGTCAGTCGCCCCAGCCAGTTCGCCCGCATCCGGCGCGTGGGGCTGGGCGCGCGCGAAAGCCCGGGCCGCCGCCGCAAAATCGCCGCGGACGAACTGCACCACACCGAGATGATACCAGATCCCGTAGATCGTGCTGTCGATGCGCGCGCCGCGGGTGAGGTCGGCCAGCGCCTTGTCGAATTCGCGAACAGAGAGATAACGATGGCCGCGCCAGCGCAGGAGAAGGGCGTTGTTCGGCTCGATCGCCAGTCCGCGTGTGAAGGTGGCGATAGCCTCGCGGAACTGGCGAGCGCCGGACTGGGCGATGCCGAGTTCAATCAACTTTGCAACATTTCGCGGATCGCTGGCGAGGGCGCGCTCCGCCCGAACGATGGGACCGGTGTCGACCTCGGCGCGATAACTGATCCCCGCAGGCGACGTGTACTGCACCGACTGACCACTCGCGACGCTGGTGCAAAGCAACGCGAACGCGGCCGACAGCGCGTGGAGCGGGAGTCGAACTCGGGAACAGTGCATGGACGGGTCCCTCCGCGAATCGGGAATCGGCGCGAGTCGGA
Source organism: Gemmatimonadota bacterium (assembly GCA_040007995.1). Taxonomy (GTDB): domain Bacteria; phylum Gemmatimonadota; class Gemmatimonadetes; order Gemmatimonadales; family Gemmatimonadaceae; genus SCN-70-22. The sequence continues at coordinate 3,263 of JBDTUA010000004.1, forward strand.
GCTCGGGCGCGTCGCAACATCGCCTTGCCGCGGTCGGGCGGCAACGTACGTCTCGCACTTTGCGGCACCTTGGCGAAGTGGAGTCGCGCCCATTTCGGATGCGCTATCTTCTTCCGCCCCCCTCCTTCATGCACGCCCGCGACTGCCCGGTCCGCCTCACATGATCGACAACACCACGGTCCTCCTCCTTCCCGGCATCGGCGACTCTGGACCCGAGCACTGGCAGAGTCACTGGGAACGCCAGGACGACACCTGCCATCGCGTGATTCAAACGGAGTGGGATGCTCCCGTGCGCTCCGACTGGGAAGCATGCCTCGACGCCGCCATCATCGGCGTTCGGCAACCGGTAGTGCTCGTCGGGCACAGTTCCGCATGTGCACTGGTCGCCCACTGGGCAGTCCGTGCGACGCCGGCGCGACACGCGCTGATTCGCGGGGCCCTTCTGGTGGCGCCGAGTGACCCGGAGGGAATCAACTTCCCGAAAGGGCCGGACGGCTTCGCTCCCGTCCCCATGGCGCGCCTGCCGTTCCCCACGATCGTGGTCGGGAGCACCGACGATCCGTATGTCTCGGCGGCGCAGGCGAGTGCGTATGCCGATGCGTGGGGGAGCCGGTACGTCGAATTATCCGGCGCCGGGCACATCAACGTGGCCGCCGGGTTCGGCCCCTGGCCGGACGGCATGGCGTTGCTGACGGAGCTGCGCAACGCACCGCGCCGTGACGACTCGATTCCTCCATGGCTCGAGAGCAACGATTCGCTCGACGCGTTCCTCGTCGCCTTTCGCTCCGGCGCCTTCCCGATCGCGTGGTGGACGCACGGTGCCCATGTCGCCATGGCCGCGTCAGTCCTGTGGGACTCGCCGGTGCCCCGTGCGCTCGCCGAGATCCGTGAAGCGATCCGGCACTACAACGTGAGCCAGGGGGGCCAGAACACCGACTCGAGCGGATATCACGAGACGTTGACTCGCCTCTGGGTGGGAATCGTGGCCTCGACACTCACGACCCTCCCCGACGGTGCGGATCGTCTTTCGGCGGCGCGACACGCCTATCTGGCCTTTGCCAGACGCTCGGGATATTTCCGCGACTGGTATGGCTACGACCTGTTGAAGTCGAGCGAGGCGCGTGGCGGCTGGGTCGCGCCGGAGGGAGAACGCGCGAGTTGGTTCGGGGGCGCGTGAACGACGAACGGCCGACGCGTGAGCGCCGGCCGCCAATGATGCCGTTCGAAGTGTGTATCCCTACTTCTTGACGACGATGTTCACCGTATCGCGCGCGACGGTCGTCCAGGGGACGTGATCGCCCGAGGCGAAAATGGCGATCAACCGGTGCGGACCGGCCGACAACGCATCGATGACGTGCTCCGTGGCCCCGGTCCCCATGTGGATGACGACGGGTGCGGCGGCCAGCGGAAGCGAATCAGCCGCCGGGGCATCGCCATCGATCACGAGATGGTGATGCCCTTTGCCCGCTTCGCGCGTTCCGTTCGCCGCTACGACCTCGACACCGGTCGCACCCAGCGTGACGGTGAACGGGAGCGTGACGGTGTCGCCTTCGGCCGGTGAGAGGATCTGCACCGCAGCGGCTGGGGCAGGCGTCATGGTTGACATGGCGGCGGTGTCGGCCGCAGGGGTCTTCTCGGCGCCGGAGCAGGCGGCCAGAACAGCGGCCGCGGCTCCAAGCAGGGTCGTTCGAAGAGTGAGGGGCACGGCGGACAGTGTTAAGGGAGTGCGTCAACGGTCGAGACCGAGGCGCGGCGAACGCTTCGCACCGCCCACGGCGATGCGCCAAGGTGGAAAGGGTAGTGCCGATCGTGCCGTCATGCCAGCGCGACCTCGTCGAGTCGACGGCGTGCGCTACCGGCCCGGGCGATATCGGCGCACCGTTGCCTGCTCGACGTCGTGTGTGGTGTACGCCACCGGCTTCATTTCTCCGCGGGCGAACATGGCGGCCTGGTCCTCGAAGTATGGCGACTCGGGGTTCGAGCTCTCGCCGTACGCCAGCAGCGAGTACGCACGTGGCACCGGGGTGAACTCGACGGCGAGGATCCACCCGTCGCCTCCGCGGGCCACGAGCTTGCCATCGGGCGCTACCGAGTATTGGAGGACACGAAAGCACCCCAACGCCCCGGTGCATCCGCCGACCGGGACGTCGACGCTCCCCCGGCGCACGCGATGCACCTCGCCCCACGAGACGTCGGCGCGTCCATAGAGGCGCGTGACCTCGTCCACCGCCCACGCGAAGTCGGCGGCCGCCCTCACCGGGTCGCTGAGGCCGTCCGGCGTGTCGTTAGGCCGGGCAGCACTCCACGGCGTGGCGAACGTCCGGCGCTGGCGCTCGGCCATCGGGAGGCCGCGCATCGCGTCTCCACCTTGCAGGTGACGGTTGAACCACGCCTCGAAGAGGACGCCCCCTCGCGAGTCGGGCGCCGTGGTCCGATCCCAGCGGGCGAGCATCTCCGCCGCCGCCGACACTGTCGTCGTGGGGGACGAGGATTGCACCGCCGCGAGCAGGTCATCGGCGAAGCGCTCGCCGGCCAGCATGCGGTACGAGTGCTTGAGCCGGACGACGTCCTCCAGCGACATCTTCGGCTGTTGCGTCACGAGTCGCAGCGCCAGCTGCGTGCGGAAGCCGAGGGCCGGTCGCGAGAAGTTCGACGGGAATCGCGTCGAATCGAAGATCGCGTTGAGGTTGGTGTAGTGGAACGGATCGTTGGATTGCTGGATGTAGCCACCTGGCGGATTCAGGAGTTGCGGGAGCGAATCGAAGGGGACGACGTCGCGCCACATCTCGGCGCTCGTGCGCACGGGAATCGCGACGGAGTCACCTCCGGACGGATGCGGGAGGCGCGGCACCGTGGCGTTCCAGACGTAGAAGATGTTCCCCTTCACATCGGCGTACGTCAGGTTCGACGTCGTATGGGCGCGTAACCGCATCGCATCCTTCCACTCGTCGAGCGAGCGCGCGCGCATCATGCGAAGGAACTGCTCTCCCTTGCGGAACTCGCCCTCCGCCGGCCAGCGGACGATGTAGACCTTGCCGTCGGCCCGCGCGACGACCGGGCCCACGTGCGTGCGCCACATGGTGCGGACTTCCGACGAAAGGCCGGCGCCGTTCCGATATTCCGCGACGACGTCGATGCGCTGCAGCGGAAAGCTCGTGCCGTCCAGCAGGTAGTGGTCGACCTGCATGCTGTCCACGTCGAGGGCGTAGAGTGCCTCGAGGTCGGTGTTGTTGTTCGTGGTTGCGAAGCCGAGGTACTGATTGAACCCGCCGACGAGCAACGCAGGATTGCCAACGCGGAAATCGCCATAGAAGTCCATGACACCAGGGACGGTGACGTGGGCTTCGTAGTAGCCGGCACTCCAGTCCAGGTGCGGGTTGCGCAGCAGGATCGCCCGTCCCGATCGCGTGCGCGACGGCGCGAAGGCCCAGGCATTGGAGCCCTCGCCCTCGCGTGCGAGTGAGTCCTGCCGTGCACGCTCGCGCAGTCGTCGGGCGCGGTCGGCCCAGTTCTCGGCGGCGCCGGGGACGGCGGGCTCCATCCAGAGTGCAGCGACGTCCGTCCCGGTGAAGTCGCTCGGCATCCAGGACGGCATGTCACCCGGGTGCTGCCTCACGTAGTCGTCGACGCCCTGCGCGAAGCCGTCGTAGACTGCGCGGGTCTCGGGTTGCAGCTGCAGCCAGGTTTCCGCTGCCCGGGCGTGCGTGAGACGTGCATCGAAATCCCGCTCGAGGGAGTCGCGCCCGAAGTAGCGCGCGAGATGTCCGCGTGCCCGCACGAGACCGTGGGCCACGCGAACGCCGTAGTCCTCGAGCTGCACCCACGCCATGGCGTAGCCGAAGGCGCCCAGGTCCTCGGCCTGGATATGGGGCACGCCGTGCGCCGTGCGCCGAATCTCGACGCGGTCGGCGTATGGGCGCACGACCTGAGAGCGCGCGGTCGCCGGCGGCAACAGCATCGCGATTGCCAGCGCCGGCACGGCGAGGCGGAAGGGGACGACCGAGTGTGGCATGTGGATCGAGATGTGCGTGGCGCCCGCCGATCAGGCGATCGACGGGCGCCGGGGTGGTTATGCGCACCGGCGCGCGGATCCGCGCGCCGGCGGACGGTCGTTAGGCGTTCCGGTCGATGCAGAACTGGCCCTTCGGGACGTTGGGGTTGTTGTCCTCGGCCTGCGGCGTGGGGAAGTTCACGTCGGTGCCGTAGTTGCCGCCCTTGTGCCAGGCCCCGGTCGGGAAGACCGCGTCCTGTGTGCGCCCGTACTGCCGGATCAGGCGTCGCAGGTCGCCGACGCGGGTCCCGTGGCCGAACAGCCAGAACGCGCGCTCTCGAAAGAGCTGATCGACGCGCGCAGCATCCGACCCTGCATCGGTCAACGGCGCGAGTCCCGCCACCGTGGTGCGGGCGGCGTTGAGCGTCGTCAGCGCACCGACGGCATTCTGCGCCTTGAGCTGCGCCTCCGCCTCGATCGTGCGGGCTTCGATGCCGCTGACGATGATGACCGGCGATTCGCGCGCGGGCCAGATGGTCTGAACGTAGATCGGACGCAGCAGGTCGTCACGCGAGTTGATGGTCACGCCGATCGCCCGGCAGGCCACGTCCCCTCCCTGGCAGATGCCCAGGCGCGGATCGTTGGCGGTGGCGAACGGCAACCCGTTGATCCCCTCGCTCGCACTCACGCTGTAGCGCCGGCTGAGATTGTTGAAGTTCCAGAACTGGTTGCTCGTCGCCGTGGCGGCGTGGAGCATGGAGTACGTGAAGCTGGTGGGGACGGCGGCAACGGCCGTCGCCGCCTCGGGGGCGCGGTTGAGGTTCATGAGGATGCGCCCCTTGAGCACCCGCAGCGCGTTGCGCACGCGCACGTCATCGGCGGTGGTCCCGGTGACGATCGTCAGCCCCTGGTCCACCAGGACGAGCGCCCGCTCGTAGGCGGCCACCGTCGTGATCGGGCTACCGTACGATTCCACTCCAGCGACCACGGTACTGAAGACCAGTCCGCTGCAGTAATGCTCGGCCTGCAGGTTGATGACGTACCCCTGCACGAAGAACATCTCGGCGCGCTGCCAGCCTGGCGCTCCGGGATTGAACTCCTCGAGCAGCACCACCGCTTGTTCGGCGGAGAGGCGGGCACGATGCAGCGTACGGTTGGCCGTCGTGAGGAAGTTGTTCTCGCGCGTGATGGTGCGCTGGTCGATCTCCTGTCGCGCAATGAACGAGTCGCCATTGATCCACTCGTCGGAGAGGAGTCCGCCGAGTTGGAGGAGGCTCTCCTCACCGCTGGTGGCGGCGTTCAGGCGCGCCAGTGCGCCGAGGCGCACGGCTTCTGCCCCGGCGACCGATTGCACGTCGCTCGGGTTCACGATGTCCGGATCCTTGACCTCGAGAATCTCGGTCGCCGAGCACGCGGTGAAGAAGGCGGCTCCGGCGACGGCAGTCGCAATGGAGCGAAGAGAGATGTCGCGACGCAGGCGCGCCCACACAGAGGTAAGCATATCGTATGTAGTCATTCGGATGTCCATCCTAGAATCCGAGGTTGAAGCGGAACACGAAGTACGACGGGGGGGCGAACGCCTGGAAACTCGACGGCGCATCGCCGGTCGTGCCGAACGCCTCCGGGTCGACGCCGAGATAGTCGGTCCAGATCATGCCAAGGTTCCGGGCCGCGAGCGTCGCAGTGAGCGAGCGACCACGCAGGATGTGCGCGGCGACCGAGCGCGGCGCCGTCCAGGCGAGCGAGAGTTCGCGGAAGCGTACGAAGTCGCCCTTCTCGAAGAAGCCGGCCACCGACCGACTCGGATGTTCGCGCACCATCACCGTGCGCGCCTGCTCGAAGAGCGAGGCGTTCGGGTTGATCAGCCCTTCACAATTGAAGCGACTGGCGCAGCGGATTCGCTCCGTATTGTTGTACACAAGGTTCCCGCCCTTATAGTCGATCATCGCCGACAGCCGTACGGACCGGTTGAACAGTTCGATGCCATTCGTCAGGGCGAACTCGTACTTGGGCAGCGGATATCCGTGGAACTCGGCCGTATCCGAGACGGTGATCTCGCTCAGGTTCTGGTCAGCATTGTAGGAGATGATCCCGTTGCCGTCCTTGTCCTCATATCCGAGCAGGCGTCGCGACCACCAGCCGTAGAGCGGATATCCTTCGCGCTCCTGCTGCGTCGATCCGGCGATCGGTGGGACATTGCCGAGGCTGACGAGCTCGTTGTCGTTCGTCGAGGCGTTCAGGGAGACGTCCCACGCGAACGCCTTGCGGCTGACGACCTGCGCATTGATCAGCGCCTCGAAGCCGGAGTTGCGTACCTCGCCGAGGTTTTCCAGGCGCGCGGTGGCGCCGGTTCCGATCGATGGCGGAAGGATGCGGCTGATGAGGGCATCGCGCGAGGTCTTGTTGTAGTAGGTCAGCTCGGTGTTGACGCGACTCTTGAAGAAGGTGCCATCGAAGCCGACTTCGATCTCGGTGGAGCGCTCGGGCTTGAGCTGCCGGTTGCCGAGGGCGCTGTACACGAGGGCCGGCTGGTCGCCGTTCTCGCCACGGTACACGGCCGTGGAGAAGAACTGCACGGCATCGATCGTCCCGGGCTGCACGCCGGAGGCGCCATACGCCGAGCGGAGGCGAACCTGGTCGATCCAGTTCGCCTTCGGGAAGAAGCCTTCCTCCGAGACGAGCCAGGAGGCGGAGAGCTTCGGGTAGAAGACCGTCTTGAAATCAGCGCCGAAAGCGCTGTTCCGGTCCGACCGTACGGCCCCGGTGAGGAAGAGGCGGTCGCGGTAGGCCAGCGACTGTTCGATGTATGCGCCGAGCGTGCGGCTCTCGGCCGTGGCTTCGTCGGCCTCGGCCACCGATCCCGCGGTCACGGTGGAGGCCCCCGGGGGGAGCTGCCGTCCCGTGGCGCCGTTGCGGTCGAAAAGGTTGCGATAGAACTGGAAGCCTGCCGTCGTCTTCGATTCGAGCGTAGACGTGAGCGTACGCGTCGCAGTCGCGCCAGCATCCACCGTGTAGACGTAGAAGTTGGTGCGGTTGTCAGTCTTGAAGCCGAGCCGGTCGGTGCCGACGTTGGCGCAGTTGGCGAAGCGGCAGAGCTGCGTATCGAGCCGCTGGGTATAGTCGAGTCCGAAGTTGCCACGCAGGGCGAGCCAGTCCGACGCGCGCCAGTTCGCATTGACCGACCCGATCATACGCTCGATCGACTGCGTCGTCTCGGCCTGGTAAATGTCGCGCGGTGTGAACTGCCGCCATCCGAACAGCGTGTCGCCGGCAGGATTCAGGTTGTACTTGAAGCCCGGCCCGCCGTAGATGTTGGCGGCGATCCCGGCGGTGCCGGAATCGTCGCTGCGCGGCAGGTAGGTATCCTGCGTCGTGTAGCCGGCGCTCACTTGCACTTCGGCGTTGTGCGGCAGCGAGAGATTGAGGTTGCTGCGTCCGGTGATGCGGTTACGTCCGCCGGGATTCTGCTGGCGATCGCTCAGTGCCAGGGCGCGATCCGCGAGGTATCGCTGCTCGAAGTTCGGCACCTTCGTGACCCCGTCCTCCGACTCCCATTCCCCGTGCAGGAAGTAGCGGGAGACATCCGAGCCGCCGCGCAGCTGCAGACCTTGCTGCTGCCGGTAGGCCGTGCCGAAGGGGGTCGCATCCTTGTCGGCCACGAGGTTGTAGCTGGTCACGCTGTCCTGTACGCAGGCGCCTGAGACAACTTGCGTCAGGAAGCACTGCACGGTGTTCGAGGGGCTCGACGTCGTGTTGGCGGTCGACCCCGTGCGCCAGCCCCACCATGCCGTCGGGTAGTCGTTGCGATCCGAGACGGCCGACTGCTCGGTATAGTAGGTCCACTGCGGGCGGCCCGCCGTTCCCTTCTTGGTCGTGATCACGATGACGCCGTTGGCGGCATCGGTGCCATAGAGCGTCGCCGCCGACGGTCCGCGAATCACCTCGATCGACTCGTATTCTTCGGGATTGAGGTCGTCGAGCCGACTCGGCAAGGTTCCCCCGACACTGACCGATGATGAACCGGTCGACGATTCGACGCGGATCCCATCGATGACGACGATCGGGTTGTTGGTGAGCGAGAGCGAACTGGTGCCGCGGATGCGGATGCGGGTTCCCGCCCCGGCCTGCGTCCCGGGGGTGACGAGCACACCGGCGGCGCGCGAGGTGAGGAGGTCGGCCATACCCCCGACAGCGTGAGATTCCACTAATGCGGCGGCATCGACCTGGGCAATCGCGTTCCCGACTTCGACGCGGCGCTGCTGCCCGGTCGCGGTTGTCACCACCGGGTTGAGCGTCATGGCGACGGCGCTGATGGCGAAGTCGAGGGTCGCCGTCTGTCCCGCGGTCACCGTGACGCGCTTGCGCGACTCGGCGAAGCCGATCCGGAGGATGCGGACCTCCACCGCTCCCTGGGCCACGCCACGAAGGGTGTACTGCCCCTCCGTACTCGTCTGCGTTCCCTGATTCGTCCCGACGATCGCCACCTGTGCAGCGGAAATCGGCTGGTTGGTCTCGGCGTCGGTGACGCGTCCGGTGATAGTGCCTTGTTGCGCTTGCGCCGCGGCGACGCACGGCGCGAGTACCGCGAGCAGCGCCGCACGAGTGAGCGTTCGCCTAACCATTCGAGTTGTCATGAGCATCTCGGCATCGAGACTGGGGGGGACCCGACCGCGCTGTTCCGCCATCGGGCACGAAATGGTCGTCGGGCCGATGCAGTCCGACCACCAGATACCGCGATCAACGCCCAGCGCGCGCGACTCGTTGGATCAGGGGACTCCTCCGGTCGACGAGAGGACGCGCTATTTCTCTCATCTGACCGTTCTTCACGGCCCGAGAACCACGCGAGGAATCGCACGAGAAGCGCGTCGGCCCCTACGGTTCGCGATGGATCGCAGGAGATCCCATCGCCCGCGACGAGGGATGAACGCCCCGATGAAGCGCGACGTAACGAGGACGAGCGACCCGCCCGCGCTGCGGACCGTCATCTCGACCCGCGAGTCCGCGAGGCGGCGAGCGACGCGGTCGCGCCATTCGGTGCCGACGACGACGAACGTCGCACGCGTCTCAAACTCCGCGTCCCATCGCATCAGCTGGGGCGCGCCTACGAGGCGGCGGTCGTGAGCCGCGAGGAAGTGCTGGCCGTCAAAGCCGTTGGCACTCACCAGCCACCACGGCATCTCGACATTGAAGCTGAACGGCGGCGCCGGCAACAGTTCCTCGGCGGCCACGTCGTGGAAGAACGGCATCGGAGTCGCGTTGCAGCTGCTGGTATGGAAGAAGACGTGTCTCCCCTTCACCGTGGTCGGATACCACGCGAGTCTCACCGTCGGCGGCGGCTCGTCGCCGGACGGCATCCCGTCGCACGTCCCGTCCGGACGACAGCGCCCGCCGTGCATCGGGCAGTGCAGGCATCCATCGGAGAGCGTCCCGCGGGCGAGGCGCGCGGCGAAATGTGGACACCGGCCGTCGAGCACGTGCGCGCGTCCCTCAGGAATGAACGCGACGTAGACGCGTGTGCCGAGCGTGATCTCCGTGGGCGCACGAAGCGCCTTGACGGATCCCACGTAGTACCAGCTATGCGGAACAGGCGGAAGGCCGGGCGCCGACACGACCCGCGCGCGCGCGGCGGCTGCGCGCTCCTCAGGGAGCGACATGGACGAGCGCGGCGTGCGGTTGCGCCGGACGGGACGCGAAGGTGCGCGCGACATCGGCTCGAAGTCGTCGATCGATCCACGTGTGGAGCCAGTCGAAACCACGGGTCACGAGCGGCGCGTGCGACACGGCCGCGGACTGGAAGTCGAGCAGTTCCTCCCGCAACGAGGCGCGATATCGCAGAATGCCGTGATAGAACAGCGCCGCGTCGAGCGAGATGCGGCGTTCGATCAACGTGCGCGTCAGGCGACGCACGTGGTTGCCGACATCGTCGCAGGACATAGTGTGATGACGCCAGTAAGGACTCACCGTACGAGGGTTGTCGTCGGTGACGAGGTCGTAGCGGTCGGCGTTCTCGGGGCGCAGGATCGGCACGGTGGCAACGCGCGTCGAGAACGTGGCGAGGAAATGGAAGTCGGGAGGAGCGCCGGCCAGGAACGCGCTCGTGTTGTGCAGCGTGTGTACGGTCTCTCCCGGAAATCCCACGATCAGCGAGACGACCGTGGTCAATCCGGCGCGCCGACAGTTCTCCAGCGCGCGGGCATTGTCACGCACCGTCGTCCTCTTGTTCATGCGATCGAGCTGCCCTTGGTCGCCGGATTCGATCCCGATTTGCACCTGAATGCACCCTGCCTCGAGCATCAACGCCACCACCTCAAGGTCCACCAGGTCGTCGGCGCGCGCGTAGCAGATCCAGTGCACCCGCACCTTGCGGCGCAGCAGCTCGCGGCAGAAGGCGATCAACCGGGCGCGCGGCATCGTGAAGAGCGAGTCGAGACACGTGATGTACTCAACGCCTAACGTCTGCGTGTAGAACTCCCAGTCGTCGGCCATGCGCTCGGCGGACTTGGTGCGGAACTTCGTGTCGGCGAAGAGGAACGGGTAGTTGCAGAACGCGCAGCGATACGGGCAGCCACGCACACTCTCGTAGTGAATCATCCGGAAGTCGGCGCCGTGGTACCGCTCGACGAGTCCCCAGTCAGGGCGGTCGAGGGCATCGAGCGTCATCGTGGGCGGCGGTCCAGCAAAGAGGAAGGCGGTGTGCGCCTTCTGCTCGATGCGTCCGCCGGTTGGAGCGCTCAACTCACGGAATCCTGATCGCATCCACCCAGCCAGCACGGGGACGAGCCGTTCGCCGTAACCGATGGCGAGGACGTCGACGGCGGGATCGCCGTTCCAATGCGTGTGCAGCGTCCCGGCCAATGCCCCTCCGACGACGATCCGGTTCCACGGCCGCTTGAGGCGCGCAACGAGTGGTTCGAGCTCGCTCAGGTCGCGCAGGAAGGTGGCCGACGCAAACACCATGTTGCAGCCCCGCAGCTTCGCCTCGCTCGCCCGGCCGCCGCGGAGGAGCTGGTCGATTGTGAGGCACTCGAATGGAATTCCGGCGGCAGCGAGTGCGGTCGCCAGTACCACGGCGGTGAGTTCGGGAGTGGCGAGATCGTCGTGAGCGTCCACCAGGGCATGCAGGGCCGGCGTCCATCGCGCACGGCGGCGCCGGGCGTACAGCCGCGCCTTCAGCACGGGCTCGGCGACCGTGAGCTTCACCTTCGCCTCAAGCCAGGATTGTCGCGTGTGCCGGAGCTGGAGCAGTTGTTTCCACGCTGCGGTGGCCAGCGATTCCCTCGTTCCGGCCAGATAGCCGCCAGTCACGATGAGGACCCGGTCGTCGGTCGTTGATCGCGGTCGCATGGGTCACTCCAGACGCCCCGGGTGAGTCGGCGTGGTTGTGCCGTGGTAGGATGGCGCAGGGGACGCGGCGGCGACAGGTGGTGGCGGTCGCTGCCGGACATGGCGTGCACGCAAGACTCCCTGTATACCGCTCGTCTATCTGGATCGAAGCCGCGCGGACGGGTAGTATCGGGCGTGCGCTCTCACTCGTCCGGAGGTTCGTTGTGCGACTTACCGTTGCGCGCGAGGTCAGCGCGCCAGCCATGCGGATCGCCCTTATCTCTCCCAAGGGTCCGCTCTACCGCCGACGGGGCGGGATCTGGAAGAAGTCGCTGCGTTACCAGCCGCTCACGCTGACGACGCTCGCCGCGCTCATCCCCCACGATCTTCCGCACGACGTGCAGCTGTACGACGAGGGGATTCACGACGTCCCGCTCGATCTCGACGTCGACGTCATCGGGATCACCGTGATCACCGGCACGGCACCGCGCGCGTACGAACTGGCCGACCACTTTCGCGCCCGCGGCATCACCGTGGTGCTCGGCGGCCCGCACGTAACGTTGATCCCTGACGATGCGCAGCCGCATGCCGACGCCATCGTCGTTGGCTACGCGGAGGACACCTGGCCGCAGTTGCTGCGCGACCTGGCCGGCGGTGCGCTGCAGCCGCGATACGTGCAGGGCGCTGCGCTCGATCTGGCCGGGCGCCCCTTCGCCCGACGGGAGCTGCTGCCGAGCCGTCACTTCCTCACGAGCAACGTCTTCGAGGCGACGCGCGGCTGCGTGCACGCATGCGAGTTCTGCGTCGTGCCGACCGCGTGGGGACGGCGGCCGCTGCAGAAGCCGGTGGACGAGGTGGTTGCCGACATCCGGCAGCACGGCGCCACGAAGCTGATCTTCATTGATCTCAACCTCATCGCTGACCGCGCCTACGCCGTCCGGCTGTTCACCGCCCTCGTCCCGTTGCAGCTGCGCTGGTACGGATTGGCCACGGTGCTCCTCGCCGATGACGAGGAGTTGCTGGCGCTTGCGGCCCGCAGCGGCTGCACCGGCCTGTTGATGGGACTCGAATCGCTGTCGACCGTTAACCTCAAGGGAAACCGCAAGGGATTCAATTCCCCCGAGCGGTATGCCGGCGCGGTCGAACGCCTGCACGCTCACGGTATCGCCCTGCAGGGGTGCTTCGTCTTCGGACTCGATGACGACCGCCCCGACGTCTTTCTCAAGACAGCGGAGTTCGCGATCGAGGCAAAGATCGACCTCCCACGCTTTGCGGTGGTCACCCCCTTCCCGAACACGCCGCTGTACAAGCGGCTCGACGCCGAGGGGCGAATCCTCACGCGAAACTGGGAATTGTACGACGCCCAGCACGTTGTCTTCGAGCCGCGGCACATGAGCGTACGCGAACTCACGGAGGGAGTGGAGGCCGCGTGGAAGCACGCGTACAGCTATCGCTCGATCTGGCGACGACTGCGACACTCGCCCGCGCCGTGGCCGGTGCGTATCGGCACGAATCTCGGCTACCGATTCTATGCCAACAACCTTTCCCGGTTCTATAATTGCGACTGGATCATCGGGCGCGCCCCTTCCGGACCATCCACTCCGGTGACGACGCCCGATCACTCCGCTGCCTCGGTGGCCTCATGACGCGCATGCGCCTGACGATCGTACACCCCTGCGTCGGACGAAAGCCGGGGCAGAAGTACATCCGGACGTGGCAGATGGAACCGCTTCCCGCCGCCACGCTCGCCGGGCTCACGCCACCCGATGTCGACGTGCGCTTCTACGACGACCGGATGGAGCTCATCCCCTTCGACGAACCGACCGACCTCGTGGCGATCAGCGTCGAGACCTACACGGCGCGACGTGCCTACCAGATCGCGACGGAATATCGGCGCCGAGGCGTCCCGGTCGTCATGGGAGGCTTCCATGCCTCACTCTGCCCCGACGAGGTCGCACGCTACGCCGAGGCCGTCGTGACTGGCGAGGCGGAGCAGCTTTGGCCGCTCGTGCTCGACGACGCGCGCCACGGCACGCTGCAGAAGTTCTATCGGGCGAGCGGCCGTTCGTCCCTGGAGGGCATGCGCCCCGATCGCTCGATCTTCCGCGGCAAGCACTACCTCCCCATCGGGCTGGTGGAGGCGGGGCGCGGATGTCATTTCTCCTGCGAGTTCTGCGCCGTACAAACCGTCTTCAACGCGACGCAGACGCGGCGCCCGATCGACCAGATTCTCGACGAGATTCGTGCGCTCAAGCACGAGAAGAAGCTCTTCTTCCTCGTCGACGACAACATCACCTCCAACCTGCGACAGGCGAAGGAGTTCTTCCGCGCGCTGATCCCGCTCGGGGTGCGCTGGGTAAGCCAGGCGAGCATCAACGCTGCGCACGACGAGGAATTTCTCGACCTACTCGTGCGCAGCGGATGCCAGGGGGTACTGATCGGCTTCGAGAGCCTCAATCCGGCGAATCTCGAGGCGATGAACAAGCGGTTCAACACCGCCAAGGGGGGCTTCGAGACGGCGCTCGCCAACCTGCGGCGTCACAAGATCCGCGTCTACGGCACCTTCATCTTCGGCTATGATGGCGACACGCCCGAGAGCTTCCATCCCACGGTGGACTTCGCGGAAGAACACGCCTTCTACATCGCCGCCTTCAATCACCTGACCCCGTTTCCGGGTACGCCGTTGTACAAGCGACTGGAAAGCGAGGGACGCCTCCTCTACGAGGCCTGGTGGCTCGACGAGCGGTACAGCTACAATCGCATTCCATTTACGCCACGCGGCATGTCGCCGGATGACCTGCAGCGCGCCTGCCTCACGGCGCGCAAGCGCTTCTACGGCTGGCCGAGCATCATGCGGCGGAGCATGGACGCGGTGAATCGCGGCAATGGCTTCATGTGGAGGAACTTCTACATGATCAATGCGCTGCACCGGCAGGACGTGAGCCTGCGCGACCACTACCCGCTGGGAGATGAAGCGTGGCAGGGCTCGCTGCTCACGGCGAACTGACGGCGGCGTCGCAGGCCGCCGACGGATGGACGCTCTCGCTCGCGCGACCAGAGGATGACGCGGGGGTGCGGGCGCTGCTGCGCCGGTCGGTGATCCCGGGAGCGGTGCGTGTGGCGTTCACCCGTGAGCCGAGCGATGCGGCCGGCTCGGGGCTTGCCGGCGGCGTCGAGGTGACGCTCGTGGCGCGGTGCGGTACTGCGATCACGGCGCTAGGTCGGTGCAGCGTACAGTCGCTGCACCGTAACGGCCAGCTGCAGCGTTTCGGATACCTCAGTGCGCTGCGCGTGATGCCGGGGACGCCGTCGTCAGCGCGCCTGCTGCGCGATGGCTATGCCATGCTTGCCGAGGCGGCCACCGGAGCCGCACCCGACGGCTTCATCACCGCGATCGCCAGCGACAACGCTCGGGCGCGCCGCGTGCTCGAACATGGACATCGCTTCGGGCTCCCGGAGTATCGAACCGTGGCGTCGCTGGTCACGCTCGTCGCGCCGGTCGCCCGCGATGGGCGCGATGGGCGCGATGGGCGTGATGGGCGCCAGCAGGGTGAGCCGGGTGAGCCGGGTGAACGCGGGCAGCTTGGACGCGGGCGTAGCGAGCGCGTACTGGAACATGCCGTTGGCGCCAGCGTGTCACTCGACGAGCTCACCGACTTCCTGCAGCGCCATGCCACGCGCGCCCACCTCACGCTCTCGTGGGATGCGGCAAGGTGGACCTCGCTCGCAGTACATGGAGTCTCGGCGTCGAATTTCTGCGTCGTTCGACGGGAGGGACGCCTGCGCGCTGCGGCAGCGATCTGGGACCAGCGCGCCTTCCGGCAGACGATAATCGACGGCTACGAGGGGGCTACGCGCCTGTGGAGACCTGCAATCAATACGCTGCAGCGCGTGCGTGGACTCCCGGCGCTCCCTGATCCCGGGTCGTCGCTCGCACAGGGCGCACTCCTCGGGGTGAGCGTCCCCGACGCACGCGACTGGCCGGCACTCTGGTCTGCGCTACAGCGGCGCGCGCGCGCGTCGGCGCTCGCGTGGCTCACCGTCACGCGCGACGCGGGTGATCCGCAGCTTGCAACGCTGCAACGCCTGACGCGGGCGCGCACCTATCGCACCACGCTCTACGATGTCGCGTGGCGTGAGCGACCGTCGTGGCGCGACGCATGGGATGCGCGCGGCTTCGCACCGGAGGCAGGGCTGTTGTGACCACTCACCTGATGCCCGACGCCGCTCCGCTGCCGGAGACCGGTGAGGGTGCGAGCGCCTGCACCGTCGACACCCTCACCCGCGCCGACCGCGCCGAACTTTTCGCGCTGCTCGACCGACACTTCGAGGGTGTGGAGCCGGCTCAGTTTGCCCGCGACCTCGACGAGAAGGACTGGGTCCTCCGCGTGCGGCGCGATGGACGTCTCGTTGGCTTCACCACGTTGCAGCTGTACGACACTCCCTCCGACGAGGGGCGACTCCACGTGATCTACTCGGGGGACACGATCGTGGCGCCGGAGGCGTGGGGCTCGCCGGTGCTCGCCCGTGGTTGGATCGCGCTGGTGCGCGCGCTGCAAGCCACGCGTCCGACCGAGCGCTGGGTCTGGCTCCTCCTGTCGTCGGGATTTCGCACATATCGCTTTCTCCCCGTCTTCTGGCGAGCGTTCGCCCCGCACTACGCTGGCACATCGCCGGACGTCGCCGCCATGCTCGCCCGGCTCGCGCGTGAGCGATTCGGCGCGGCATTCAACGAGGCGACCGGGGTGGTGCGCTTCGCACATCCGCAGCGGCTGCGCGGCTCCCTCTGTTCGGTGCCCGACGGGCGTGAGGACGACCCGCACGTACGCTTCTTCCTCGCGCGAAACCCGGGGCACGCAGCCGGCGATGAACTCGTCTGCCTCACCACACTCTCCGATGACAACCTGACGACTGCTGGCGCGCGCATGGTGCGCGCCGGTCCGCGGTGAGGGGCACCTCACCGTGTCGAACAGGGCGCGGGTTGACCGCGACGCGCAGAGGGTATCGCGTTCCGGCTGGCGGACGATGAAGCCCGCGGCGGCGCTGGTCAATGCCCTGTGGCTCGCGCGGAGCGTGCGTGCCGCGACTCGTTTCTCCCGTGCGCTGCGTGACCCCGGGGCTGCACAAGCGCGTTGGCTTCGCGGGCAGCTCCAGCGGCACGCGTCAAGCGTCTTCGGCCACGCCCACGACTTTCGCGGCATGCGCGACGCCGCCGACTACGCGCGTTTCGTCCCGCTATGCGACTATGCCGCCGTGTCGCCGTCCATCGCCCGCATCCAGCGTGGCGAGCGCGATGTGCTCTCGTGCGATCCTGTCAGACACCTCGCCCCCACCAGCGGATCCAGCGGCGCGCGCAAGCTCATCCCGTTCACTACGACGCTGCAGGCCGGCTTCGCCTCGGCAGTGGGAGCTTGGATGCTCGACCTCGTGCGGCAGCGCCCTCGCCTCGTCGCGGGACCGGCGTATTGGTCGGTGTCGCCGCTCGCCGACGACGACACGTCCCAGCCCGCGTTCACCTCGCCGACCCCACACGGCGTTGCCGCCGCCACCAACACCACCGCAGACGCGGGCTCGGCAGCTGCAATTCCGGTGGGATTCGCCGCCGACGCCGACTATCTGGGAGGCTCGGCTGCCTGGCTCGTCCGCCAGGTCATGGCCGCTCCTGATTCGCTTCGGCACGTGCGCGACGTCGAGTCGTTCCGGGCGCTCACCCTGCTGGCCCTGCTGAGGCAACCCGCGCTGCGCCTCATCTCCGTCTGGCATCCCTCCTTTCTCGACCTCCTTGTCGACTCGGCCGCCGGCAACTGGCCGCTGCTCCTGGAGGCCGTGGCCAGCGGTGGATGCCCGTGGCTCGAGTCGCTGTCGCCGTCGGCGCGTCCGGCCTTTCGCGTCGCGCCGTCTCCGCGACGCGCCGCCGAGCTGCGGCGCATCGGCCCGCACGCCTGGATGCGATGGTGGCCGCGGCTTCAAGTTGTGAGCTGTTGGGGCGACCAGGCGGCGGCCGGCGGATGGCAGCGCCTGCGCTCCGCACTCCCCGGCGTGTTGGTGCAGGCCAAGGGTCTGCTGGCGACGGAGGGCGTCGTCACGATTCCTTTTCGCGACGAATTCGTTCTGGCAGTCAGCTCGCACTTCTTCGAGTTCATCGATGATGACGGTGACCTGCGACTCGCCCACCAAGTCGAGCGCGGCAAGCGCTACGAGGTCGTTTTGACCAACGGCGGGGGACTCTGGCGCTACCGCCTGGGCGATGCCGTGGAATGCACGGGCTTCGTTCGCGCGACGCCGACGCTGCGCTTCGTTGGCCGAATGGGGCAGGTGAGCGACCTGCGCGGAGAGAAGCTGAGCGAGGCGTTCGTCGCCGAGGCAATCCGTTCGCTCTGGACCGACGGGCCGGTGCCTGTGTACGCGGCGCTGTGCGCGGTGGAGAGGGATGGCACAGCCAGCTACGAACTGCGTCTCTCTGAGGACGTCTTCACAACGCGCCCGGGCGGCCGGGCCACAGCGGCCGTGCTCGAAGCGCTGACCGAGCGACTGGAGATAGCGTTGCAGGCCAATCCGCACTACGCCCTCGCCCGCCGACTCGGGCAGTTGCACCCGCTGCGCGTCGTCCCCGTCTCAGTTGACACAGCAGGGGCCGAGATCGCGTCGTTCGCCGGGCGACTCGGCGACGCCAAGCCGCGCGTGCTCGTGCGCGTCGGCGACCCGACCTGACGGGCATCGCATCTGGCGCGACCGACTCGGCGTTAGGCTCGTACGCAGCGGTCGCTACGAGACGGAGGTGCCGGCTCCCCCCTTCCACGCGCACCGACTCGCGCCGAGAACGCTTCGGCACGGCTGCTAGCTCCCTCGACCGCAGCGCGTCCTAGTCCGGGTCGCGCGCGATACGTCGGGCGCGCAGTCAGCTCATCCCTGCTCACGCAGCTCCAGCCATCCTCCATGCTAAACCCACGACGACTCGGCGGTTCTGCGCTCGCCCTCGCCGCCTTCGCCCTCGCCGCCTGCTCCGGCGCCGAGAGCACTGCACCGCTCTTCGCGGGCGGCCGTGCGCTCGCCACGCTGCAACTGGAGTCGCCGGTCGCGCTCGCCTTGAGCCTCAACGATCGCTGGTCCATCGCATCGGTCGCCTGGTACCCGCCGGTCAACGGAGATGTCTCCCACATCCTGGTTCCGGCCGAGGTTATCGAGGTCTCCGATACGGTGCGCGCCGGGGTGGCGATTTCGATCGTTGTCAACTCGATCGGCGAGAACGGTTGCTGGCAGGCTGACGGAGGGACGTTGGCGCAACGGGGCGATTCGGCGCTGGTGACGGCGTACGATCGGCACTCGGGGGCCGTAGCATGCACCCTGCTGTGGACCGATCGGCTGCGGCACGAGTTCACGACGACCTTCCCCCGGGCGGGGGTCGGCATCATTCGCGCGCACGGACGCCGTGCCCGTCTCACGGATGCGTCTTACAGCTCGCCCATCGCAGCGGAGCGCACCGTCGTCGTCGTCCCGTAGTGCGGTGCAGCGGCGCCTAACGCGCTGCGCGCGCCGCGTCGATGCGCATCCCGAACGACAGCAGCGCCGGAATGCCGGCGAGCCGGTTGGTAGTGTGTCCCGGAGCGTCGCTGTAGTAGAAGATCGCATCCCGTCGGTCGAGCGCGTTGAGCAGGCGGGCGTACGGCGTGAGGAGGAGCCGGCAGCTCGGACCGCCGACACACCACTTCGCGCTGAGGGTCGCATCGACTCGCAGGTACGCATCCTGGGTGGGGCTGGCGCTACGACCCGCGGCCGCCGTGAACGGGCCGTCGACCGGTGCTCCCTGCAACGTCGACGCAGCCGGCCGTTCGAGGACAACGGAGGCGAACGACAGCCCGTGCGCGTACGAGGCCGACACGTTTCCCGTCACCCGCCCGAGACTGGCCGAGCCCTGTACCGACGCCAGCTGCTCCACGCGCGCCGCGATGTCCGGAGCCGACGACGTGTCATTTGTCGCCGGCGAGAACGCGCGGACGACGCGCGAATACGTCGCCAGCAGCGTCGACGCCCCGTGCTGGAATCGCCAGCTGGCGTCGATGCCGTGGTGCTGCGAGATCACTTGCCCCACCGGGGTGATCCCCGGCCGGCTCCAGTAGGCCACGATCCCGGCGAGTGTATGGTTCCAGCGTTGCGTCCCACCCAGCTCGACTTGCGTTACCGTCGCGCGCGTCAGCCACGCTCGCGAATCGGCCGGATAGATCGCGGTCCCTGATGAGGGATCGGTCTCGGCGCCGGCGTCAAAAAAGGTCGCCAGCCGCGAGAAGCGTCCCACCGACGCGCGGAGCGTGGTGCCGCCGAAGGGGAGCGCCTCGAGCGCGAACCGCGGGAGCAGTATCTCGCGCCCCGCTCCAGCGATCCCGGGCGCGACGGTCGACCGTATGCCGGCTCCCAGCTGCAACCACGGCTTCAGCGCGCGCCGATGGTCGAGGTAGAGCGCCGCCGTCTGGCCGGCAACACGAGCGGAGGCCCCTAACGGCACACAGGTGACATCGACCGGACAGGTCGAGACGGTGACCGGCAACGGCACCTTGGCACCGAGCGAGTCGCCGGCCACCGATCGTTCGACCTGAAGCCGCTCCCACTCCACCCCCAGACTCGTCTCCCAGTGCCGCGCACTCCAGCGCCGCTCCGCCAGCAGCGCGGCGCGATCGGCGTCGGCACGCAGGTGACCGTCGGTAAGCGTGAGCAATGGCAGGTCTATCGATGCCTTCGAGTATCCGGCGCGCACGAGGGA
The DNA here is from genome assembly GCA_040007995.1 of Gemmatimonadota bacterium. Lineage (GTDB taxonomy): Bacteria > Gemmatimonadota > Gemmatimonadetes > Gemmatimonadales > Gemmatimonadaceae > SCN-70-22. The sequence continues at coordinate 23,332 of JBDTUA010000004.1, forward strand.
TCGCGTCGAGCCCGCCGTTCGTTCCCACGTCACGGCCCCCGCCCGGTTCTCCCACGACGCATCGTCCTGCCCCTGGTCACGCGGAATGCCGATCCCCTCTTGGGTGGCGAACCCCGTCACCCGCAGCAACTGGCCGATCGCAGGGGCGAGTTGGAGTCGGGCGAGGGCGTCACCGTACCGGTATCCCGACTCGACCCCCGCCGCGCGGGCGACCGACTGTTCATCGACGCGTCGCGCGCCGACGAGGATGCTCCCGTTCGTGCCGAGCGGCATTTCGCCACCGACGCGCGCCGTAAGGAGATCCGCGGTGGCCCACGCACGCAGTGAATCGGGGGCGGCGGCACGCGTGGAGAGGTCGAGCACGTAGTCCGTGCCACCGTCGTGGCGCGGTGACGCACCGGCCGTCCACAGCCGTGGCGGCGCCATCAGGTCCTCGTCGACGACTGGAAGGAGTCCACCGAGGTGCAACGGAGCGCCGAGGGCGATGCCATCGAGCGTGACGCGCGCCCCCGCGTCCTTCGCTCCCCAGATGTAGAGAGTCCGTCCGTCGCGGTCGGTGCCGGGCTCGCCCGGTCGACGCGACGGCCCCTCCCCCGCGAGAACGCTCAACGCGCCTCCCTGCGCCGCCAGCAAGTCGACCGGTCGCGGCGCGCGCTGTCCGTCGGCGAGCGAGGCAATATCGACGGACGCGACGCCGCCGGAGGAGGTGTCGGTCGGCGAGGCCTCGACATAGACGCGTTCCAGCGCCACGGGCAGTCTCGTCAGCTGCACATCCAGGACGAGCGCACCGCCGGCCGGGACGACGATACCAAGCCGAGTGGGGCGATAGGCCATTCGAGAGACCACGAGAGTGTACGTCCCGGGCGGAACCTCGGGGAAGTTGAACGCGCCGTCGAGCGAAGAGCGCGCCGACAGCGACGTACCATTGCTCCCCTCCATTCGAAGCGACGCCGCCGGCAGTGGAAGTTCCGCCCCCGCGTCGAGCACACGACCGCGGACCTCGGCGCTCGCGACCGGCATGACGCGTGCGCCCGACGCCGGCCGGATGCCGAGCGCCGGGATCGTCGGCGGCGAAGGGACGACCGGGGCGACGACGACTTCGCGGGCGGGCGATGCGCCCGACTGCGCGCGTCCCGGCGCGGAGACGAGCGCAATGGCGCCGGCCAGCCCGACCGCGAGATCCCGCCACGTGCCGCTCACGGCGGCGCCCGGCGGCAGGTCGCAGCGCGAAGGCCGACCGGTGTCACCGGCGCTCCTTCGCCTGGGGCTGCCCCATTCCCGCGAGGATGACTCCGCTCGTGCGCGCCGCGGTCGGGTTGATCGCATCGCCCGAGATGGTGACAATCGTCGCACCATCGTGCGTGATGCGCGCCAGGCGCAGCGTCGCTGGCAGCGCGACGCGTACGAGCGATCCATGCCCCGCCAGCTGCACGCCGAGTCGTCCGTCGGCCGACGTGAAGCGCGGGGTCATGCGTTCGCTGGTGGCGGTGGTGACGGTGACCTGTACATCGCTCCGGTCGCTCACTTCCACGAGCACGCGCCCGTCCCCTCCGCCCGCCGTGGAGGTCAGTGCCACGGTCGCCTCCCCCCCCGAGGGGAGGATCGAAACGGCCGCCGACGACATCGCGACATCGGCGACGGGTGTAGTGGCGACGGCACGTGCCGCAGGCACCGTCGCTTTAGGGGCGACCAGGTGCGTTGCCGCGTCACGCCAGCGCGGCACTGCCATCGCCGCCGCTCCTCCGCCTACCACCACCAGCAACACTGCCGCCCAGCGCAGCGGCACGAACGTGCGGGGCGGTCGACCCGCGTGCGCCGTCGCCGACGTGCGGGACGCCCGGCCGCGCGGTACGACGTCGGCCGCCGGCAGCTCCTCAACCGATGCGCTGCGCCCCGGACGTGCCTTTCGTGGGATAATCAGCGACTGCCACCCCGCCGGCTCTGCGGTATCGAGCAAGGCCAGCTCCACGGTCAGGCCGCTCATCGCCTGTTCGAGGTCGCGCAGCGCGTGGCGGCAGAGCCCGCACACCTGCACGTGCGCATCGACCTCGCGGCGACGCTCGGCATCGAGTTCGTCGTCGGCGAAGGCGAGCAGCAGTGCCTCGCTAGGGTGCGACATCGGTGGTCTCCTGAAGGTAGGCCTTGTGGAAGCGCTTGAGGGCGCGGGCGATGAGCGTGGGAACGATCTCGCAGCGGACGTCGATCACGTCGGCGATCTCGGCGTAGCGGAAGCCCGACTCGCGCAGCAGCAGCGCCTCGCGATCGCGGGGAAGGATGCGCTCGAGGGCGAGGCGGACGAGGCGCACCGATTCGGCGCGCTCCACGTCCTCTTCCGGCGACGGGGATACGGCATCGTCCGCCACGGGCGTATGCCGCTCGCGCGTCGCCGTCCGCCGCGCGTGGTCGCGCACCATGTTCGTGCACACCCGATAGAGCCAGGAGCGCGGATTCTCGACCGTGCGGGTCTCGCGCCACAGGCGCAGGAACGCGTCCTGCACCACGTCCTCCGCCAGGTGCACATCGCGCGTGAGGCGGTGCACATAGCGCAGGAGCTCGACGCGGTGCTCAGCGTAGATCGTTTCCCAGGAGCGTGGATCGTCCATCGGCAGTGGGCCTGCGTGAAGCGAAGCACCGTCGCACGCGCGACGGCTGGAGTGTGTCGGCCGGCGGGAGGCGGCGGAAGGATCTGGCGCTGCCCCCTTATGACGCAGGACACGCAGCATCCTAGCACCCCCCGTCTTCGATGACGAGTCGACAGGGACGAGGTGCTATACGGCCATCCACCGCACGTCCTACCGCTCGCCATGCCGCACCACCGACGGCGTGGCGACTCACCGTGCAATCAGGATGGCTTTTATCATGCGTACTCTCCACCAGTCACTCGTTCGCCCTCTCCTCGCCGTCAGCGTGCTCTCGGCGATCGCCGCGCTCTCCGCGTGCGGCGACAGTGAGGGGCCGGCGAGCATCGCCCGCGTGCGCTTCCTGCACGCCTCACAGGGACTCGCCGCCGTCGACTTCCGCGCCGATGGCACCACCCGCGACGCGGCCCGGGCCTTCAGTGCCGCTTGGTCGACCCACGCGGTCCTGCCGGCAGGCACACGCGCTTTCACCGCGCGCCTCACGGGCGGCGCCACCGACCTCGCCACCACGACCAAGGCGCTCGCTAACAGCTCGACTTATTCGATCGTGCTCGCCAAACGACCCACGTCGGACACGATCGTCGTCTACACTGATACTGCCGGCACGCCGGCCGCAGACAAGGCGCTGCTGCGTGTGCTCAACGTCTCGCCGGCCGCGGCCGCCATCGATGTGTACATCACCGCCGCCACTGCGGACCTCGCCACCGCCATACCGCAGGCGACCGCCGTGGCATTTCTCGATCGCTCGGCCTACGTCGAGGTCGCGTCCGGCGCGCAACGCGTCCGCCTCACCACCGCCGGCACCAAGACGGTCGTGCTCGACATGAACCCGATCACCCTGCCGAGCCGAGGCGTGCGTGGGCTCGCGTTGCTCGACAACGCCGTGGGTGGCACCCCGCTGCAGGGAGTGTTGGCCATCGAGAAGAACTAGTCCCGCGGCTCTCCGATTATGCGCGCGTGGGGCCCCACCCTCGCGCGCCGTATGGGACGTTCGACGCATGTCCGATCCCCGCCAGTACTGAGCACGCGCACGAAGCTGGGGCTGTACAGCCATTGTTTGTCGGCGAGATTGACCTATCGATCTCCCACTCGCGACACCATGGCCGACGGCTACACGAAGGAACGGCGCCGGGAGCGCATTCGCAGCTCGCCGCGCTTCAACGGACGCGTATTCGTCAACACCGCGCCGATCGCCACGGGGCTCAAGCCCGGCGTGGAACGTCCCACGTTGCGCGACTTCCTGTGCGGGGGCGAACGACGTGTCCCCGGCGGTGCGCTTCCGCTTGTCGATCCGCTGGATGGGTGGCGCCGTCCCCCTGATTCCGGACTGAGGGTCACGTGGCTCGGCCACTCCACCCTCCTGATCGAGATTGACGGGATACGGGTCCTGACCGACCCGGTCTGGGGGCAGCGAGTATCGCCCATGGCCTTCGCAGGGCCCAAGCGCTTTCACCCTCCCGCGGTTCCACTCGCGTCGCTCCCGCCGCTTGACGCCATCATCATATCGCACGATCACTACGACCATCTCGATCGGCCGACGATCCGCGACCTCGCCCGCGGCGCCGTGCCGTTCGTGACGTCGCTGGGGGTGGGGGCGCTCCTCGAGCGATGGGGGGTCGCGTCGGACCGCATCACGGAACTCGACTGGTGGGAATCGGTTGACCTTCCCGGCGGCGTCACCGTCACCGCTGCGCCGGCGCAGCACTTCTCCGGTCGAGGGATCAAGGATCGCAACGCCACGCTCTGGTCCTCGTTTCACCTGCGCGGACCGCGTCACTCGTTCTTCTACGGTGCCGACTCGGGGCTGACGCAGGAGTTCGTCGAGATCGCGCAGCGCCTCGGTCCCTTCGACGCCTCGGCGCTCGAGATCGGCGCATACCATCCGTCGTGGGGCGACATTCACATGGGGCCCGCGAATGCGTTGGCGGCACACGGCTTGTTGGGGAGCGGGGCATTCCTGCCGATCCACTGGGGGACGTTCAACCTCGCGGTTCATCCGTGGGACGAACCGGCGGAAGTAGTGTTGCGCCTGGGCTCCGAGGCCGGCACTCCGCTCGTTATGCCGCGCATCGGCCAGCCGGTCGAGCCCGCGCATGCGGAGCGCGTGGAGCGCGTGGATCCGTGGTGGCGCGCGGTCGCGGGCACGCGGGTCGAGCCGATCGAGCCGGCCTCGGTGGCGCGCGGCGACGATCCCCTGCAGTGGCTCCCGGACTGACGTCGGCGTCCTCGAGATCGGTCGCAGAGCGGCAAGCACCTACCGGGCAGTCGGTGGGTATGTCGGCGCATCGCCCACTTGGCGCGGTCGCCGCGGACGGTCCAATGGCGTAACGCAGGCCCGGTGCGCGCCACATATTCCGACTTCCGCTCACCCCCTGACGCCATGTCGCCTACCGCTCGTTCGCTCCGTCTCCGTACTGCCGCCCTGGCGCTCACGACGCTCGCACTCGCCTGCACGTCCGGCGGCGAGGAGAAGGCGGCGCCGCGGGGTTCGCTCGCAGCGCCAGTTCCGGGCGAGGCTTTGGCCGCGGTCGATACCACCACGCTCATGGAGCACGTGCGCGTCCTGTCGGCCGACTCACTGCTCGGGCGCCTCCCCGGATCGCGGGGCGAGGACCGGACGGTCGCCTATCTCGAAGGGCAGTTCAAGGCGATGGGACTGGCTCCCGGCAACCCCGACGGGACCTACATCCAGAAGGTGCCGCTGGTGGGGATCACCGTGCAGGGGGCACCGGAGCTGACGATCACGAAGGACGGGACGACCCGCTCCCTTGCATGGAAGAACGACTACGTCGCCTGGACCAAGCACGTCGCACCGACCGCGTCGCTGCAGCAGTCGGAGCTGGTCTTCGTAGGGTACGGCACGGAGGCGCCGGAGTTCAAGTGGGATGACTACAAGGGGATGGACGTCACGGGGAAGACGCTCGTCATGCTCGTCAACGACCCGCCGCTCTCCGACACGTCGCAGTTTGGGGGGAAGCGCATGACCTATTACGGGCGCTGGACCTACAAGTTCGAGCAGGGCGCAAAGCACCGCGCTGCCGGCGTGCTCCTCGTGCACGAGACCGAGGCCGCGGGCTACCCTTTCTCCGTCGTGCAGGGCAACACGGGCGAGCGCTTCGACCTCGTGACCACCGACAAGAACATGGGGCGGAGCGACGTGGAGGGATGGCTCTCGCTCGACAAGGCGAAGATGCTCTTCACCATGGCCGGGCAGGACTTCGACTCGCTCAAGGCGCGCGCAGCGACGCGCGACTTCGCGCCGGTCCCGTTAGGCGTGAAGGCGAGCCTTACGCTGAAGAACACGCTCCGGACCATCGACTCGCGCAACGTCATTGCCCGCCTCGACGGGAGCGATCCGGCGCTCAAGGACGAGTACGTGATCTACACCGCGCACTGGGATCACTTCGGCGTCGGCGCCCCGGTCAACGGCGACTCGATCTACAACGGGGCGCTCGACAACGCCACCGGGACCGCGGGCCTCCTCGTGATGGCCCGGGCCTTCAAGGCGATGCCGACGCCCCCCAAGCGGTCCATCCTCTTCCTCGCCGTCACCGCTGAGGAACAGGGATTGCTCGGCGCCCAGTATTACTCGGTCACGCCGCTCTATCCGCTCGCCAAGACACTGGCGAACATCAACATGGATGGACTCAACACGTGGGGACCGACGCGCGACCTCGTGGTCATCGGCCTCGGCGCGTCTGACCTCGACGACTACGCCAAGGCGGCTGCCGGCGAGCAGCGTCGTATCCTCAAGCCCGACGCCGAGCCCGAGAAGGGCTTCTACTATCGCTCCGATCACTTCAACTTCGCGAAGCAGGGCGTGCCGGCGTTCTACGCCGAATCCGGAACCGACTACATCGGCCAGTCGCCGACGTTCGGGCTGGAGAAGCGCGACGAGTATACGACGCACGACTACCACCAGCCCTCCGACGAGATCAAGCCGGGGTGGCAAATGGGGGGCGCCGTTCAGGACCTGCAGTTGCTGTTGACGATCGGCTACCGGGTTGCCGAAGCGACGACCTTCCCCCAGTGGCGCGCGGGGAACGAGTTCAAGGCGATCCGCGACCAACAGCTCGGCGCCCAGTAGTCGTCACGCAGCCGTCCGCACTGCGCGACAACCCCTGCGCGACACCCCCTGCGCGGCGACTCGCGCGGGGGCCGTCCCCCGGCTCCGTCAGCGGGCGAAGACGGTCAGCACGCCGGCCGCAGGGATCGCCGTCGCGAGCGCCTGCGCGCCGGTGATCGTCACGTCGCCGAGCGCGTGCATGTAGTCTGTTGCGGTCGTGTAGTCGATGCCGTACGTGCCGGCCGGCAGTCCGCCGATGGTGAAGCTTCCTCCCGCCGACGCCTTCACCACAGCGACGTACTTGCCGTTGGTGTTGCGGAACGCGACCGGCTCGAAGCGGGCGTCCCCCGATGTGGCCGCCACCCGCACCGCCCCTAACGCGACATAGCGGAAGTACTGGCGCAGGTATTTTGTCATCTCCCCGGTGCGCACGCTTGGCGTATTGTGGCCGAGCGACGCGCCATAGATGGGGAAGTAGTTCCCGCCAATGTCGCGGTCACCGCAGAACGACAGTCCGAACTGCTCCCACGACGAGACGTTGGCCAAGGTGAGGTCCTCGTACAGGTCTTCGTAGCCGCTGCCGCCGTGCTCCAGCATTGCCGTGCGGATGCCGTAGGTGGTGGCGCGCTGGGCGATCGCGCGGAGCTGGTTGTCCGTCGGCTTCGAGTTGTAGCGATGGTACGAGAACTCGTTGAGGGCCTGCGGCGCCCCTGGCACCTGCATCATCTGGTCGAAGAAGGGGAGGCTCGGAGTGACCTGGCTGACGCTGGGCCCGACAAACTGCGGGAAGAAGCCCGCCTGGTTGAGCCGGCGCTTGGCCGCGACCAGCGCCTGCCCGACCTGCGTCCCGTCCCAGGTACCGAGGTTGGGTTCGTTGATCAGCTCGAGCGAGTTGGGGATCCAGCCGTACTTCTGGTTCAGGTGCTGGAAGGCCGCCAGGGCGAGCTCCGCGTATTCCTCCGGGTTGTCGCGATGCAGGTTGCCGGAGTTGGCACCGGTGTAGACGAGGTTGAGCCAGAAGCCCTCCCCGCGCGCCGCAAGGTTCCTCTTGAGCGGGACGACCAGTTCGTCGATCGTGTAGTCGAGATAGCCCCAGTTGAAGCCTCCGGGGTTCATCACGAACGGGTCGTTGTTGTCATTCACCACGCGGAACCAGTAGGCCTGCCACTGGTTGAAGGTGAGTCGCCCGGCCCGGAAGTCGGTGAAGTAGTCGACCGGGTTCTCGTAACCATTGCGTAGCGCGATCCGGATCCGGTTGATCCCGAGTTCGTTGGCGGCGCGATCCAGGACCCCGATCTTGTATGACTGGTAGGCACGCGGATCGCACTCCGATTGACCAATCTCGGCCAACGCCTCCCACCCCGTCATCGTCTGGTACTGCAGCGACCCGTTCACGGTGATCGTTCCGGTCGAGACAGAGCCTGGAACCACCGTGATCGCAGCGCTCCCCGATTTCCCGTCGGCGCTCGCTCGAATCGTCGCGCCGCCAGCGGCCACACCGGTGACCGCTCCGGTCGCACTCACCGACGCCACCGCGTCGATCGAGCTGGACCAGGAGATGGTCTTGCCGGCGAGCGCAACTCCATCCGACGTGTAGGGGGTCGCCTGTAGCGTCACCGCACCACCGACATCGACGCTGGCGGCGGTGGGTGTGACGAGAACGGAGGCAACTTCGGTGCTCCCAGTCACACTTCTAAAGCCGCTGGAGTCCGAGCTACAGCCTGCGGCCGCTGTCACAGCTATCAGCACTGCCCCGCGCGTGAGGCGCGAGGCGAACGGAGCAATGAGTCTCATGGCTTTGGAGGGTGGGATCTGTCGCACTGCATACCCCGCACCGTCGCGAATGGCGACCAGGAGCGGCCGTTCGCTGGGGGGCGCTTCAGCAGCGGTGGGCGCGATGATCGCGAGGACGACACTGGAAGCCGTTCACGACCCAGAGCCCGCGTGCTTCGGCGCGTGCCCGCGTTTCGGCCGCTTCGAACTGCTCGGCATAGCGCACGTTGGGCGGATAGCGGAGGGAGACTCCCCAGCCATAGCGCACGAGCAGCCAGTTGACCATGCGGCCGTCAAACCAGATGTAGGCCAGTGCGCGTCCATAGCGATCCGTCGCCTCGCGGTCTCCCTCGAGCTGCACCGTCGCTCCGAGCGGAACGATGGCCGCGAACGCCGCCGTCGCTGAGGTGCCGAAGGGTTCCTGGTCCGACTCCGGAGTGTCGATGCCGATCAGTCGTACCCGCCCCACCGGAGGACACTCGATCGTGTCGCCGTCGCTGATGCGCGCGACGCTGCACGCACGCGTCGTGGCGGCCGGGCGACTTGGCGCGCGATCGTTGCGGCTGTCGAAGGGAGTCTCGCGCCGCGTGTCGTCGCTCTCGTCGCGCGTGGACGACTCGACGGACGCGCCTGTCGTCGGCGCGCCTGTCGTCGGCGCGGTCAATGGCGGGCAGCGCACGCCTCCCTTCGGCCGATAGCCGCGCCGAAGGGCGTCCGTCTCCACCAGCACTTCCCCGCGCGTCGTCAGACGGTAGTCACGGGTCCCGCGACAGTGATAGACGCCGGAGCGTGTGTGGACCCAGACGGTATCCGGCTGCTGCGCGGCAGCGGAGGACACCCACAGCGACGCGGCGATCGCCAGGACCCCGAGGTGCACCTTGAGGTGCACCTTACGGGATCGGCTTGGTCGCATCCTCCAGCAGCTTGGCGGCTCGTGCCACCAGCGCCCCCTCGCGGTCGAGCGCGGCCGCCAGCTTCGCCACCTGCTCGTCGACCAGCTTCCAGTCCTTCTGCTCGATTGCCTCTCGTACCCCCGGCATCGTCTTCACGCCGTAGCCGGTGTAGTAGCCCGGTGCGTATAGCGAATGCTGGTACCACGGACGCTTGGGCAAGCCGTCGGGGAGGAGGAGCACCTGGTCCGTCTGGCGCAGCAGGTCGTTGACCTTCGCCAGCGCGGCTGCGGTCGCCGCGCCACCCGCAAAGGAGCCGTAGGCCTTCTCGTATCGCTCGGCAGCGCGTGTAAGCGAGTCCGCAGCATTCTGGATCGGCGCGAAGTTGACGTGCGGCGCCGGCTGCTCGGCCGACGGCGGCGTCAACGGATTCCGCGGATCGTTGGCCAGGGTGAAGGTCTTGTCCGCAATCCGTCGGTTGAGCTCCTCGATCTCCCTGGCGGTGTTCTCGCGAAGCTTGCTGACCTCGGTCAGGTACATATTCGCCGTCTCGGCCAGGTTCCCGAACTCCGCCGGCAGCAGGTCGGCGTCGGCGACCCGCATGACCATCATCCCCGCGACCTGCGCGAGCGCGCGACCGTAGACAAACGACGTGTCGCTGAAGTGGGTGTACCAGGCGAAGGAATCGTAGATCGAGTGATAGATCCCTCCATCATCCTCACCACCGAAGCCGATGTTGAGCGTCGGGACGCCCGCGTGTTGCAGGAAGGGGGTGAAGTCCGATCCCGAGCCCAGTGCCTCGAGTCGCATCTCCTTGCGATTGCGCGCCTCGACATTGCCGGAGAGAATGGCCGCGGCGCGGGCACGTTCGAGCACCGTCGCACCGGTCTCCGGATCTTTTACTTCACCTGCGACCTGCGTGACGAAACGCTCCAACGCATGCGACCCTGCGGCTCCCAGCATGCCGCGCCCATTGCCATCGGTGTTGAGGTAGAAGACGCCCTTGGCACGCATGTCCGTCATGTGTTCCTCGACCCACTCGGTGGAGCCGAGCAGCCCGGGCTCCTCACCATCCCAGGCGGCGTAAATGATCGTGCGCTTCGGTCGCCAACCCTGCTTCACCAACTCGCCTAACGCGCGCGCCTCCTCCAGCTCGGCGACCAATCCCGCGATCGGATCCTCGGCGCCGTTGACCCAGCCGTCGTGGTGGTTGCCGCGCATCACCCACTCGTCGGGGATGCTCGACCCCTTCAGCGTGGCAATCACGTTGTAGAGCGGAGCCTGCGTCCAGTTGAATTCGACCTTGAGGTGCACCCGCGCGGCCCCGGGGCCGAGGCGATAGGTGATCGGGAGACCGCCCCGCCAGTCGGGAGGAGCGACCGGGCCGGTGAGCGCGGCGAGAAGCGGCTGCGCGTCGGCATACGAGATCGGGAGCACCGGAATCTTCATGATCGTGATGGCGTCCTCGCGCGCGAGGCGCTTGGCGCCGACCGACGCGCCAACCCCTGGCGTGAGCGGATCGCCGGGATACGTCGGCATGTCGAGGACGCTCCCGCGCTGCACGCCGTCCTTGGGGCGGAAGGGGCCGTTCGGGTACGTCTCGCCAGCGGCGTAGCCGTCGTCGCGCGGATCTGAATAGATGAGGGCGCCGACGGCGCCATGCTCGTGCGCCACCTTGGGCTTGATGCCGCGCCACGAGCCGCCGTAGCGGGCGATGACGATCGCACCCTTCACCGAGATGCCGCGCCGTTCGAGCGCTTCGTAGTCGGCGGGGATGCCGTAGTTCACGTACACGAGCGGCGCCGTGACATCGCCATCGCTGGAGTAGGCGTTGTAGGTCGGGAGCTGCTCACTCCGCTGGTTGGTGGTTGGATCTTCCTTGAGGATCGGTTCCTCGAGCTTGGCCGTGAACTTCGTCGGCGCCACCAGTTCGAGCACACGCACCTTCGGCGTGGGAAAGAGGACATCGAATCGTTCGATGCGCGCCTCCCAGCCGTAGGATTCGAACTGGGCGCGCAGCCACTCGGCGTTCTCCTTGCCGTAGGCGGAGCCGAGGTGGTGCGGGCGGGCGGACAGGCGGCGCATCGCCTCGCGCATGCGGGCCGGCTCGGGGATCGCCCGGAACTTGGCCTCCCACTCGCGCTGCACCTTGGCCGACTCCGTGGTGAAGCCGCGCATGGGTGGGTCCTCGTACGACGAGGCGGCGGGGAGGAGGATGAGGAGTGCGGCGGGGAGTGCGACGACGGAAGCCAGTCGGGACATGGAATGGGCAGACGAGGGAGTCTCAACAGCGCGCGGCGAGGGACGTCCGGCGACGCGACGGGACATCCTTCATCCTGCACAAAGACGAGCGTGACCACCAGTGGTGCGGCGGTCGCGCATCAGCGGAATCTGCCCCAGACCGGGCGCGCGGTGCGGCAATGGCGCGGTTTCTCCCCGAATTTGCGTTCTCCTGGTTCGTGCGAGGTGGACTGAGCCGGACGGGCACGCCAGTGCATCAGCTCCTCGCGGTCGCCGCAACCGAGACACTCCGAGACACTCCGAGACACTCCGAGACACCGCGCGACACTCCGAGACGCCGCGTGCTGTCCTACGCCGTCCCACGCGCTGACGCGGGCGGGCACCCACGTGCGCTCGCACTCACGCGGGCGTACATGTGCTTGCTGCGCACACGGACCCGCATGCGCGCGCGCACCCCACACGCGCGCGCACCCGCGCGCGAGGCACAAGTGACTTGTTAGGCCAAACTCGGCCGTGCTGCTGTCGACTGGGGATTCCCCGAGTGTACAGCCGCCACACGACCGCCCTATGCTCCCCGCTCGCCACTGGCGATCGGTTTTCTTCCAGGAGGACATATGGCTCGACTGACAATTCCCCTCGACGCGTCCGGCATCGAAGGGTTGGACCCGAAACAGCCGGTCAAGGTACTGCTTACCTCGGGCGGCACCCCCGTCGCATCCCAGGAGGTCACCTTCGACAAGAAGGGGCAGGCACAGGCCGCCTTCGACGTGGACCCCAAGCAGACCGGTCTGCGTGTCGTGGTGGGGCCACCTGACGCCAGCGACGAGGAGTTGACCGGCTTGCAGACGATCGGGGTCGACGTCCCACGTCGGCGTTTCTATGGGCGCGATGAGCTGGTGATCCCGGCCGTCCGCATAACGCCGTACTACTGGTTCTGGTGGCTGCGATGGTGCCGCACCTTCACGGTGCACGGACGCGTCGTCTGCCCGGACGGACAACCGGTCCCGGGCGCCGTCGTCTGCGCCTACGATGTGGACGCCTGGTGGTGGTGGTGGAGCAAGCAGCAGGTCGGATGTACCACGACCGATGCGACGGGTTCGTTCACCCTCACCTTCCGCTGGTGTTGCGGCTGGTGGCCGTGGTGGTGGCTTCGTCTGCGCCGCTGGTACGTCGAGCCCAAGCTCGCCGACCTCATCGTCGGTGCGCTGCAGCGCGATCCGCGCCTCCCGCGCTTCCCGTTCCCCGAGCCGACGCCGGACCTCTCACTCTTCGACCGGATCCTCGGCGATCCTGCCGCACCACGCCCCATCGGGCGCGCTGCCGTTGCAGGCGCGCTGACTCGCCCGGGCACGCCGGGCATTCCCAAACCGTCGACGCTCGCCACGCGCGGCGCAGTTCCGACGTTGACGCGCGCCACGTCGCCCAGTGCAGCGATCGAACCCGCTCGGCTGGACTCGCTGCGCGAGCAGCTCGTCAGTCGCCTCCCCGCCATTCCCGCGCTGCAGGCCGTGCGCCTCTGGCCGTGGGCGCCGTGGCAGCCGTGGTGGGACTGCACTCCCGACCTCGTCTTCCGCGCGACGCAGACGTGCAGCGGCAGCGAGCATGTCATCGTCGATGAAGGGTGGTTCCAGGCGCGCTGGAACGTCGATCAGGTCTCCAACGTCACGCTCACTGCGACCGACGACGCCTGCTGCATCCCGATCAACGACTGCCTCGAAGGCGAGTGCCTCGCCCTCGCCAAGGTCTGCAGCATCGATGCCGACCAGGTCGGCGGCAATCCCGGCGCGGACGCGGCGCCGGTCGGCTACGCCTACCCGAATGTCATCAGCAATGGCGGCGACGCTCCGTTCGCGGGTCGCGTCGACATTCGTGGGACGACGCAGTGCCTGAGCAACGTGGACTACTACGAAGTCGAGTTCTCGGCCGACGGCGGCGCGACGTGGGCGCTCATGCCGGCACCTGCCCTCGGCACGTTCACCCGTGAGTACTGGGACTTCGTGCTCGGCACCGATGTCGACGTCCCCTTCGGCGCGCAGGTGCCGGTCGATGGACGCCACGTGTACGAGACCGTCGAGCACTACGAGGCCACACATACGCCGGCCGACTGGGGGGCGACCAAGGTTTGGCTGGGGACCAATATCGACATGGTCGTCCCCTGGCTTACGACGCCGACGTTCGGCGACGGCACCTACAGCCTGCGAGTGGTCGGCTACGACGAGGCGGGGGGAGTCCTCTCGAATCCGCGCGTGCTCGACGTCTGCGACACCGCCGACGAGTCGCGCATCACCGTCACGACCGACAACCAGTCGACCTTCCCCGCGCCGGGACCGATCGACAATCCCTGCGGCCCGGGGACGACGCACAGCTGCACCAACGAGCCGGAGACCGACATCCTCGACGCGCGCATCGTGCGCGCCAACGGATCGACGATCGCCATCGGGCCGTGCGGCGACGTACGCATCGACGCCGGCGACGTGCTCGAGGTGGACTTCGTGGCCTACGACGCGCAGGGACACCTGGCATCGTACTCGCTGATCGCGACCTACGGTGAGAACCTCGCCCGTGACCTCATCGCGTTAGGCGGGACGCTCACCGCATTGCCGGGCGGCGCCCCGCCGGTGCCGGCCGCGCCGCAGGTCGGGCCGGACTACGCCACCGCCCGCAACGCGCCGCAGAATGCCGTGGCACCGACGTGGACCGGCGGCGCCATCCGCCTCTCGATCAATGCAGCAATCGCCTTCCCCGAGAGCTGCTGTTACCAGTTGGAGTTGCGGGCGTACAAGCGCACGATCGTCGACTGCTACGCCAACAACGCACATCGCAACCTGAGCGAACGTTCGTTCCAGGTCTCGGTGTGACGGGTTCGCCCCGATGACTCCCGTGCTCTTCGTCGCCGCCACCCTGGCGACCTGGCGGGTGACGCACCTCATCACGGCGGAGGATGGGCCATTCAGTCTCGTGGCCCGCCTTCGCCAGGCGGCGGGGGCGGGATTCTTCGGCCAACTGATGGACTGCTTCTACTGCGCGAGTCTTTGGGTGGCCGCGCCCCTGGCATGCTGGGTGGCAGGCGGGTGGACACTCCGCCTCGTCGCCTGGCTTGCCCTCTCGGGCGGGGCAATCCTCGTCGAGCGCCTGCTGCCGGATCACTCCAGCGACATCACCTGACCAGCACCCCGGAGAATCTCCCATGTGTTGTGGCAAGAATCGCGCGGCGGCCCGGGCGGCTGCCATGTCCGCCGGAACGGCGGGCGCGTCCCATGCCCGGTTCACCCACGCCGCGCCGGCGCACGACGGCACCAGCGTCATCGTCTTCGAGTACGTCGGCGCCACCCCCACAACGATCCGCGGTCCAGCCAGCGGTCGTTCGTATCGCTTCAACGCGCCGGGCGACCGCGCGCAGGTCGATGCACGTGACCGCCCGGCCCTTGCCTCCCTATCGACGCTGCGCTGGGTTCGTTAGGCACGATACGCGTCCCGGCCTCGTCGCCTTCGCGGCGCGGCCGGCGCGCTGTCCCGCGCTATCGGTACTTGTTCATCAGCGCGTCCAGCGCTGCCCGCCCCGGGCACAGCTGCTCGAACGGCAGGTCGATAAGCGGGGTCGCCGGGGTCTGCAGCATGTCGTGCATGTCGCGCCCGCTCTCGTCGACGAACAAGAGGCCGGTCGCCACTTCGTGCCGCGCCTGGCAGGCGCGCACATGCGCGTACGCAGAATCGCGGTCCGTCGGGTCGTAGTCGGGCGTCGTCGAGCGCAGGCGTATGGTCGCACCGTCGTGCAGCTGCACCACGGCAACGCCACCCTCCGTCTCGGGGAGCGTGATCTCCCGGCGGAGCGGGACGAAGTCGGTGTGGACGATCTCGACCTCGTGCTCACGCGTGAACGCATAACTCTTGGTCGATCCCTCGTGGTCGTTGAACGAGACGCACGGCGAGATCACGTCGACGATCGCGAAGCCCTTGTGGGCGATCCCGGCCTTGAGGATCGGGACAAGCTGCTGCTTGTCCCCGGAGAACGACCGCGCCACGAAAGTCGCCCCGAGCGACAGGGCGAGCAGCACCGGATCGATCGGGGCCTGCTCGTTGGCCTCCCCCTTCTTCGACGTCGACCCGATATCGGCCGACGCAGAGAACTGTCCCTTCGTCAGGCCATAGACGCCGTTGTTCTCCAGCACGTACAGCAGGTTCACGTTGCGCCGGATCGCGTGCGACAGCTGCCCAAGCCCGATCGACAGCGAATCGCCGTCGCCGGATATCCCGATGTAGGTCAGGCTGCGATTCGCCGCCGCCGCTCCCGACGTCACCGACGGCATGCGTCCGTGGACGGTGTTGAAGCCATGCGACTGCTTCATGAAATACGCCGTCGTCTTCGACGAGCAGCCGATCCCGCTCATCTTGGCCGCGCGGTGCGGCTCGAGCTCCAGCTCCCACGCCGCGGTGACCAGCGCTGCCGTCACCGAATCGTGCCCGCAGCCGGCGCAGAGCGTCGACATCGACCCTTCATAGTCACGCACGGTGAGCCCGAGGCCGTTGGTGCGCGAACTCGGGTGTCGCACCGGAGGCTTGGCGATCGACGTCATGCGGGCACTCCTGCGCGATGGGCCGACACAGCGTCCACCACGACCTTGGCCGTGAGCGGCATCCCGCCGTAGTCGAGGATGGGAATCAGGTCGTCTCGATGGACGCCGAGTTCGATGGTCAACATGGAGCGCAGCTGGGCATCGCGGTTCTGCTCGATCACGAAGGTCTGCTCATGCTCCTCGAGGAATTCGCGCACCTCCGGGCCAAAGGGGAAGGCGCGGATGCGCATGATGTCGGCCACGATCCCCCGGTCCGCGAGCCGGTCCGCCGCCTCACGCACCGCCGCATCGCAGCCACCGATCGTCACCAGTGCGACCTCGGCGCCTTCGCGGCGCACGATCACCGGGAGCGGCATCGCCGGGATGGCGTGCTCGAACTTGCGCCGCAGCCGGTCGACGACTTCCTGGTATGCGTCGGAATCCTCGGTGTACGCGCCGTGCTTGTCGTGACCGGAGCCGCGGACGAAGTACGCTCCCTTTCCCCCAACTCCCGGAAGCGTGCGGGCGGCGATCCCGTCGCCATCTACATCGACGTAGCGTGAGAACTTCTGGATCCGGGCCAGCGCCTCCGCGTCGAGCACCTTGCCGCGATCAGGACGATAGGTGTCATCCCACTCGAAGCGCGGCACCATCCAGTCATTCATCCCGATGTCGAGATCCGACGCGACGAAGACCGGGGTCTGGAAACGCTCGGCGAGGTCGAACGAAAGGACGGACAACTCGAAGCACTCGCGCGGATTCGCCGGGAAGAGGACCAGGTGCTTGGTGTCACCATGCGAGGCGTACGCGAGGGAGAACAGGTCGGCCTGCTGCGTGCGCGTCGGCATGCCGGTGGACGGACCGCAGCGTTGCACGTCGAAGAAAACGGCAGGAATGTCGGTGTAGTACGCCAAGCCAATAAACTCCTGCATGAGCGAGATGCCGGGACCTGACGTGTTGGTGAACGCCCGCGCACCGGCCCATCCGGCGCCGATCGTGATGCCGGCGGCCGCGAGTTCGTCTTCGGCTTGCAGGATGGCGTAATTGTGCCGGCCGGTCGACGGATCAACCCGGTACTTCTCGCAGAAGCCCTTGAACGCCTCCATGAGCGCCGTGGAGGGGGTGATCGGATACCACGCCCCCACCGTTGCTCCGGCATACAGTGCCCCCAGCGCACATGCCGTGTTGCCGTCGATCACCACCGAGTCCCGCGTGGCGTCCATCGCCTGCAGGTGGATCGGGAGTGGGCACTCGAAGTGCGCCTTCGCATGGTCGTAGCCGAGGGAAATGGCCGTGTGATTGGCGTCGAGCAAGCGCTTCTTCTTGCTGAACTTCTCGTTCAGCATCCCGCTCACGATCTCCATGTCGATGTTGAGGAACGCGGCCAATGCACCGGCATAGGCGATGTTACGCATCAGGGTGCGGTCGCGATCCTTCTCGAACGCCTGGACGCACATCCCGCCGAACGGGATTCCCATGACGGTGATCCCTTCCTTCACCAGGTCGGGATCGAGCGGCCAGGTGGAGTCGTAGAGCAGGTACCCGCCGGGCCGCACGGCCGCCACGTCCTTGGCATACGTCGCCGGGTTCAGCGCCACCACAAGGTCTACCTCGGACGGACGCGCGGTGTAGCCGTCCTTGCTGACGCGGATCTCGTACCAGGTCGGCAGCCCCTGGATGTTCGACGGAAAGATGTTCTTTCCCGTCACCGGGATCCCCATACGGAAGATCGCCTGCATGAGCAGCGCGTTGGCGCTGGCGGAGCCGGTGCCGTTGACCGTTCCCATCTTGAAGGCGAAGTCGTTCACGCCGCTCATCGGGTCACCTGGCCGGCATACGGCAGCTTGAGATCGAACGTCTGCATGTCCCACGCCGCCGTCGGGCAGCGTTCGGCGCACAGCCCGCAATGCAGGCAGACGTCTTCATCCTTCACCATGACCCGCTTGGTCTGGGGTAGCGCGCCGGAGACATAGATCTCCTGCGACACGTTGAGCGCCGGCGCCGACAGTCGTGTCCGCAGTTCGTCGATCGGCGAGTGGTTGGTCGTGATCGTCAGGCAGCTCGTCGGGCAGACGTCGACGCAGGCATCGCACTCGATGCACAACGGCGCCGAGAAGTGTGTCTGGATGTCGCAGTTGAGGCAGCGCTCCACTTCAGTGGCGGTCTGCTCGGCGGTGAAGCCGAGTTCGACCTCGATCCCGATGCTGCTGAAGCGCTTGGTCAGCGCCTCATGCTGCATACGGGCGCGAGCGGCGCTGTCGTAGTCGTTCTCATACGCCCAGCTGTGCATCCCGACCTTCGCGCTCACCAGCGTCATCCCCATCGGGGGGCGCTCGTCGATCGGGCGTCCGTGGCAGTGCGCGTGGATCGAGATCGCCGCCGCATGGCCATGGGCGACGGCCCAGATGATGTTCTCCGGGCCCCACGCCGCGTCCCCACCGAAGAAGACGCCCGCACGCGAGCTTTGATGCGTGACCTTGTCCACGACCGGCATGTCATGCGCGTCGAAGTCGATGCCGAGGTCGCGCTCGATCCAGGGAAAGGCATTGTCCTGTCCGATGGCGAGGATGACTGCGTCGCATGGGAGGACGATGGTCTCGAGCACCGTGCTCCGCTGTCGTCCCTGTTCGTCCTCCTTCCACTCGAGGCGATCGAACTCCATCCCCACCAGGACGCCGTCCTCCACGACCATGCGTCGTGGCGACAGGTTCTCGACGATCGCGACCTGTTCCTCCTCGGCGTCCTCGAGCTCCCAGGGTGACGCCTTGAAGTACTTCCGCCCGCGCCGGGCGATGACCGTCACGTCCGTCGCTCCCAATCGTTTGGCCGAGCGACAGCAGTCCATCGCCGTGTTCCCTACGCCGATGATCAGGACCCGCGGCTCGATCTTCTCGACGTGGCCGAAGTGCACACTGGCCAGCCACTCGATCCCGATATGCACCTGCGCGGGGGCGTCCCAACGCCCCGGGATGTCGAGCTCCTTCCCCTTCGGCGCCCCGCTCCCCACGAAGACGGCGTCGTACTCCTCGTCGAGCAGCGCGTGCATGCTGTCGATCGAGGTGCCGTACCGCATCGTGGCCCCCATGTCGATGACGTAGCCGCACTCCTCATCGAGCACACCAGCCGGGAGCCGGAACGCTGGGATGTTCACCCGCATGAGGCCCCCCGGCTGCGCGTTCTTCTCGAAGATGGTGACGTCGTAGCCTAGCGGCAGCAGGTCGTTCGCAACGGTCAGCGAAGCGGGACCGGCACCGACGAGGGCGATGCGCTTACCGTTTTTCTGCGTTGGAGCCTTCGGCAGGCGGTCGGTGATGTCGCCGCGCAGGTCGGCCGCCACGCGCTTGAGGCGGCAGATCGCAACTGGCTTCTCCTCGACGCGCCCCCGCCGGCACGCCGGCTCGCAGGGCCGGTCGCAGGTGCGACCAAGGATGCCGGGAAAGACGTTCGACTCACGATTCAGCATGTACGAGTCGTCGTAGCGTCCCTGCGCGATCAAGCGCAGGTAACCCGGAACGTTGGTGTGGGCCGGACACGCCCACTGGCAGTCGACGACCTTGTGGTAGTAGCGGGGATCCGAAACATCGGTCGTGCCCATGATGCGATAGCCCCTCGATTGAGTAATGAAAGTGTGGGGGCGGGGACGGCGAGGCGGCAAGGAGGGAATCGGAGGCCGGTCGACTTCCGGGGGCACTCGACGTCGCCGTTCCCGATCGCGATACTGCGACAGTAGCGGTCGCGAACGCGCGCCCTTCCCGACCCTTCCTGACATCTTCCGGCCCCTTTCCTCGTGATCGACGACCGCAATCGGCCAGTCCCGGAGCCTGCCGGCCTCCCTCCATCTCGACGCGGCTTCCTCAAGGTCGCCGGCGCGGTGGCGGCTTCGGCCGCTGCGGCCTCGGTCGGCTGCGCCCCCCCCGCCGAGAATGACGCCCGACAGTCTGCGTTCGGGGCGAGCATCCAGCGCACAGTCGGCTTCGATCGCCCGCTGCTCAACATGCTGGGCGACGCCGTGCTCCCCGAGGCGCTCGGGAGCGCCGGGCGACTCGCTGCCGTGACCAGCTTCGTCGCGTGGGTCGACGGCTACGATCCGGTGGCGGAGGAGATGCACGGATATGGCTACGCCGACGTGCGCTACCTCCCCGCCGACCCCGCACCGGGGTGGCGATCCCAGCTCGATGCGCTCGACACGCTGGCGAGGAAGATGGGACAGAAGCCCTTCGTGGAGCTCGACGTGGCCGCGCGCCGTGACGTCGTCAGCGCCGCGCTCGCCTCGACCCGGGAGACGGTGATGCCCGAGCCGTTAGGCGCCTCGCATATCGCCATCGCGCTCCTGGCCCATTGGACCGCCAGCCCGGCGGCCAAGGACCTGGCAATGGGAGCCCATGTCGGCGTCCTCACCTGCCGCCCGCTCGCCGGGACCACGACACGTCCACTGCCGATCGTTGGGGTGGCGACATGAAGACGATCGACACCGACATCCTCATCGTCGGGAGCGGAATCACGGCTGCCCTGATGGCAGCCCGGCTCTCGGAGACGACCACGCGACGCATCACCGTGGTCGAGGCGGGACGGCAGACGACGGTGTTCGCCGAGCGCGCCAAGACGCGCGACCGGTTCATCGCCTACGGCGAGGACCCATGGCGACGCGACCATCTCGATGACCAGAACGCCTCCGGGATAACGCATGGCTATTCGCCGAACATGCACGTGGGCGGGCTCGCGATGCACTGGGGAGGGGTGACGCCACGATACTCCCCCGAGGACTTCACCACGCACGCGATGTACGGCATCGGCACCGACTGGCCGTTCACGTACGACGACCTCGACCCGTTCTATCAGGAGGCGGAGGAGCGCATGGGCGTGGCCGGCGAGCAGGGGCCGCCGGCGCTCGACCCGCGCGGCAAGCCGTATCCGCTCCCGCCGCTCCCGGTCAACTACAACCTGTCGCAGCTGCAAGAGTGGGCCACCGGGGCCGGAATCGCGACCTGGAGCACCCCGTCGGCCAAGAACTCGATCGCCCGCGATGGGCGCGCACAGTGCCAGCGGTGCGACACCTGCTACCCCGTCTGCCCCACCGGCGCCAAGTACTCGCCTGACTTCACCTGGAATGCGCTGGTGGCGGCGAAGAAGGTCACGCTCATCCCCGAGACGCTCGTCCGGCGACTGGTCGCCGAGCCGGGGACGGGGCGCATCGTGCGGGCGACGGGCAATCGGACCGACGCGAGCGGTGAGGAAGTCACAATCACGGCCAAGACCTTCGTCCTCGCCGGCGGCTTCGTCTGGTCGCCCCACTTGCTCCTCTTATCGCGCGACACGGCGTATCCCGACGGACTGGCCAATCGCAGCGGCCTCGTGGGGAAATATCTCGCCGGGCACCGCAATGTCGGCGGGCAGATCACGCTCCCGATGGAGCTGTATCCGGGGGTGAACTCGCAGCACTCGCTCGTCTCCAAGCAGTACCAGCGCGCCAGCTACCGCGGACGCTACCTTCGGCATGACCTGCGCATCTGGGAGTCGGATGCGGGGCGGGGACCGCGCGTGCGGGGCGACGACGGCAGGCCGTTGTTTGGCGATGCGCTGCTCTCGGACTGGCGCGCCCGCGCCAAGGGTGGCACCGCCCGGGTCCGCGCCTACTACGACGTCCTCCCCGATCGCGAGAGCAAGCTGGTGCTCGATCCGGCGCGGAAAAACCGGTTCGGTGACCCGATGCCGCATCTGACGTTCAAGGACGCCCCGGAGAGTGCGGCGCTCCGCGAGTGGCAGGAGGGTCAGCTGCGCGACCTGTTCGAGCAGATGGCGAAGGCCGGCAAGGGTACGCTGCGCCTCCAGAACAGCACCAACGACATCGGGCAGGAGCATCCGACGGGAGGCTGCCGCATGGGTGACGATCCCGCGAACAGCGTGGTCGATGGCTGGGGGCGCGCCCACGACCACGAGAACCTGTGGGTGGCGGGGGCGCCGGCGCAGGTGAGCGCGGGGTGCTGCAACGGGACGTTGACGTTCGTCGCAGTTGGGCTGCGCACGGCGGCGGCGGTCGCCAAGGCGGGAGGCTGATCGGCACCTCCCGCGCGCGCAGCTAGCGTCCCTTCCGCGTGAACAGCGCCTTCGGAATCATTACGTGCGCCCCGACGTTGCCATCCACCAGCTGCGTGATGCGCACGTCACAGCCGACGCTCACCAGCATGTAGGCGTCGTCGCGGGAAAGCTTCTGTTCGGTCACCAGGAAGTCGATCGCCTGACGGACCGCCGTCTTGGTCGCCACCACGAGGTCCTTGTCGGCCCCCATGGCGATCCAGTGCGTCGGCGTCTCGCCGCGCGGCCAGGTGAGGTGCATGTCCTTGCGCACGATCACGTCCAACGTCCCGACGAGCGACGTCTCGAGCGCCGTGATGTCCACCTCGCCGTCGCCCTGCGCCGCGTGTCCGTCTCCCAGCTGCAAGAGCGCACCGGGGACGTGCACCGGGATGTACAGCGTCGTTCCGGCGACCAGCTCCTTGTTGTCGAGGTTCCCCGCGTGGATGTCGGGAGGGGCGCTGCTCACCCGCCCTCGCTCGCTCGGCGGTGCCACGCCGATGCTCCCGAAGAACGGGCGCAACGGCACGTCGATCCCGGGTGCGAAGTGCGCGACCATCGCCTTGCGATCCAACGGGACGATGCGCATCTGCCGCGTCGGAAAGTCCTCGGGGAGGAAGCCGCTCGTCGGGCCGAAGGCGTTGTAGGAATAGGGGATCGCCAGCTCGACCTTCTTGAACCGCACTTCCAGCACATCGCCCGGCTCGGCGCCATCCACGTAGACCGGGCCGGTGAGGATGTGGCCACCGGGGCCGCGATCCTTCACGCTGTCCACGATCGCGCGTAACGACGGCTCGACATCCTCCGGCTTCACGCCGGCCCCCTCGAGCCGCTCCGGCGTCGACGTGAGCAGCGTCCCGATCGTGAGCTCATCGCCCGACGCGATATGCAGCACCGGCTTGGCATCGGCCCAGTAGTAGCCGTAGGCGACCGTGGACGGCGATGGCATCAGCCGGTGCTTGCGCGGTGGCGGGGAGCGCAGCCCATCCGATGCATCCGCAGCGCGGGCAAAGGCACGGTCACCCAGCGCCGCGGCACCGCCAGCAGCAACGATGAGGAGCGCGACCGCGCGCGCGATGAACCGACGGGAGGACGGCGTCATGACGGGTCCGATTCGGGAAAAGGCCGACGAATCAACAACAAATCACCACGAATCAACAACGTACCGCAGCGACGCGCGACACGCGTGGTGCTACGTCAGGCCGTCATGCGATAGACCCTGCCGCCGCGACTACCCCTTCCGACGCAGCATGAAGCCCCAGTAGATGTCTGGGCCCGCAGGGACGGTGAAGTCGATCGCCGCCGTGTCGATCACCTCGAAGCCTGCGCGCTGCATCAGGCTGAGCCACGCCGAGCGTCCGAGGACGCTGTAGTGGTTCGGGTTCGTCTCGTGCTTGCACGCCGTGTCCGGGGCCGGCACCTCGACGTAGAGCACCCCACCCGGCGCGAGCACGCGATGGAAGCCGGCCAGCGTGAAGTACGGCGCGACGCTGTGTTCGAGTGCGTGGCGGCACCAGACCAGGTCAAAGCTCTCGTCGGCAAAGTCGAGATACGACTGGTCCATGTCCATCGCCTCGAAGCCGCTCGCTCGGCAGGCGGCGAGATCCTCGTCGCCGATCGTGATTCCGATCGCGTGATGGCCGCCCTCGCGGAAGAACTCGAGCGCCAACCCCTGTCCGCACCCGACGTCGAGCACGCGGCGCCCCGGCGGTAGCGGCACGACCTGCTGCAGCATCCCCCACATGTGGCGTGAGAGTTCGGTGTGCTGCGGCGAGGGCGGCTCCGGATACACATCGTCGCGCAGACGATCGACGAACGCCTCGAAGCGGCCGGTACGGGGGTCGATGGAAGCGAAGGGGGAGCTGGTCATTCGGCGTGTTCCTGGTTTGGCGTCGGGGCACAACGAGGGATCCGCACGGTTCGAGCGATGGACCCCGGCGCTGATAAAGCAAGCGACAGGCCAAAGCCGGCACGCGGAATTGGCACATGTATGTTGCTGCAGCTACATTACTTACAGTGAATCCACCCGCACGGCGCTGGTTGGATTCCGTCGGAAGAATGTGCCGGTGCGCCACCCGCGCTCGGTCATGCCGTCCGCGCCATCACCCCGACGCGATTGTGAATTCACCGTGGCGCGTCGCCGGGTGGTGTCGCACTTTCGCCCTTCACGCGAGACCGCCCGTTTGCGCCGCGGGCCCAAGGAAAACGATGTGCTCGGCGACGCGCGTCCGGGTTTCTCGACGGAGGCTTCGTTGGAGTCCAAGGATCGCCCGTTTTGTCCCTCCGATGCGAGCGGGACCTCCCGACGCAAATTCTTGTACGGCAGCGCACTGGGCGCCGCCGGCTTCTACTGGGACGGGATTCGCCCGACCTTCATCCGGCAGCAACCCCAGGAGCGGGTGATCGCGCAGATCTCCCTGCAGCACGACGCCACGCTCAAGACGCTGCGCGAATGGATCGCCCTCCCCACCATCGCCGCCGAGGACCTGAACTATCCGCAGGGTCCCGACTTCATGGCGCGACTCGCGCGTGAGGCCGGCTTTCAGCAGGTCGAGGTCATCCCGACCAAGGGGAAACCCGGCGTCTTCGCCTCGCTCGACGCCGGCGCCGCCACGACGCTGGCGATCTACTTCATGTACGACGTCAAGCAGTTCGATCCCAAGGAGTGGAGTTCACCGCCGCTCGAGGGGCGGCTCGTGGATCGTCCGGGAATGGGAAAGGTGATCGTCGGCCGAGGAGCGACGAACACCAAGGGGCCGCAGATGGCCTGCCTCGCCGCCCTGCACGCCTTCAAGGCCGCCGGGGTGAAGCTTCCGGTAAACCTCGTGCTCGTCTGCGAGGGGGAGGAGGAGATCGGATCCCCAAACTTTCCGCAGGTCGTCTTCACGCCGCGCGTCGAGGCGGCGTTGCGCAAGTCCGTCGGGGTCATCATCCCGCTCGGGAACCAGGCGCTCGACGGCTCGGTCGAGGTGAACCTCGGTGCCAAGGGGATCTGCGAGCTGGAGCTGGCCGCGAGCGGCGAGGCGTGGGGGCGCGGACCAACGCAGGACGTGCACTCGAGCTATGCCGCGCAGATCGACAGCCCGGCCTGGCACCTCGTGCAGGCCCTGAACTCGCTCATCAAGGCTGACGGGCATACGCCGGCCGTAGCGGGTTTCTTCGACAAGGTGCGCCCGCTCTCCGCCGACCAGCGCCGCATCCTCGAGGCAGCGGTGCCGCGCAAGGACGAGGCGGCGATGAAGAAGGCGTTCGGGGTCCAACACTGGATTGCCGACGAATCGTGGCACGACTCGCTCGTGCGCCTGGTGACGCAACCGACGATCAACATCGAGGGACTGGTTGGCGGCTATACAGGCCCTGGTGGCAAGACGATCCTCCCCCACCGCGCGGTGGCGAAGCTCGACATGCGTCTCGTTCCCGACATGACGGCGAAGGGGACGCTGGCGCTGGTGAAGGAGCACCTGAAGTCGCACGGCTTCGGTGACATCGAAGTGACGATGACGGGCGGCTACGATCCCACCGAGACGCCGGCCGACGCGAAGCTCATTCGTGCAATGCTCGCCGCCTATCGCAAGGGCGGGATCGACCCGCTACTCTGGCCGCGCCTCGCCGGATCATGGCCGGGATCCACGTTCACCGGCGCCCCGCTCAACCTTCCTGCTGGCATGTTCGGCCTCGGTCATGGCGGCGGGGCCCACGCCCCCGACGAGTACTGGATCGTGGAGTCGTCCAATCCCAAGGTCGCCGGGATGGATGGCGCCGCGCGATCGTTCGTGGACTTCTTCTACGCGCTCACCTGATGCCCGCTCGACGATGTCTGCAACGCCCTCCCACGCGGCACACGTCCCCCCCCACCCACTGGAGTTGCGCATGACGATCGCCCCGCCCCTCCGCCGCGCCCAGACGACGCC
>JBDTUA010000005.1:0-46321 GCA_040007995.1 Gemmatimonadota bacterium
GGCTCGGCTCGCCACTGACAATGCCGCGATGATCGCCCGTGCCGCGTTGCATCACGCAGAGCGTGGCGCGACCAGCAGCTGGACGCTCAGCGCGTACGCTTCCCTTCCCCTTCCCGGGCTTCCTGCCTGACGAGCCCCGCTCGTCCCTTCGACCCTTCCACGCGCTTCATGGACCACATCATTCACCATCCGTTCGAGATCACGCTTGGCCCGCTGACGCTCACCGGTTTCGGCATCGCGGTGCTGATGGGCTTCGTGATCTCGCAGATCGTCTGTCAGCGCGAACTCGAGCGGCGCGGCCACCAGATCGAAGCAGAGGCGATCCCAGACCTCGTCTTCGCGTCGGTGATGGGGATGCTGGTCGGCGGAAAGCTGTATTACATCCTCGTGATCACGCACGATTGGCACGACCTGTTCACGCGATCCGGCTTCGTATTCTGGGGCGGCTTGATGGGCGGCGTGCTGTTCTGCTGGCTCTACATCACGTACAAGAAGTATTCGTTCGCGCGCATGAGCGATGTCGCGGGGGCGGCGATCATGGCCGGCTACTCGGTGGGGCGCACCGGGTGCTGGGCCGTCGGCGATGACTACGGGCGCCCGTGGACCTCACGCTTCGCCGTCGCGTTTCCCCACGGATCGCCCCCGAGCACGGCCGGGATCATGAACCAGGCGTTCGGTACGCCGATTCCGCCAGGCGCAACGCCCGACACGGTCCTGACGGTCTATCCGACGCAGGTGCTCGAGACGGGACTCGCGCTCCTCATGTTCCTCTTCCTCTGGCGCATGCGCGATCACAAGCACGCCGAGGGGTGGCTGTTCGGGCTGTATTGCGTCCTCGCGGGACTCGAACGATTCATCGTGGAGTTCTTCCGCGCCAAGGACGACCGTTTCTTCGGCCCGCTCACCGCGGCTCAGGTCATCGGACTGTCGATCACGGTGGTGGGGATCATTGTCATGGTGCTCCGAAACCGCACGGGTCCGGGCAAAATGGGGATCTACGGCGCCGTCACAAAGTGAGTGAATCGACCGCGGCGACCCAACGGCGACCCCGCGGCGCGCTGCGGTCATCGCACTCGCCGCGGTCGCTGCGCCGAGTTGGGGCATTCTCAGGAGGGGTCGCGCTCGAGGATGACGACCGCTCCGGCGGTCCGGTGTGAGTGTGTCAGCGTCACGAGGATCCGACTGACCTCAAGGACCATCGCGCGATCGGCCGCGCGGCCGTGGAGCGAGATGAGCGGGCGCCGATGCGCGTCATGGCTCACCTCGATCTCCCGCCAGCCGATCGCGCGCGCCTCGTCGCTCCCTGCCAGCGCCTTGAACGCCGCCTCCTTCGCCGCCAGTCGAGCGGCGACATGGGGCGCTGGGGTCTTCATCTTCGAACAGTAGTCCCATTCCCCCGACGTCAGCAGCCGGGTGGGGAGTCGCTCGCCGGCGCGGTCGAGCATGCGGGCAATGCGCTCCACATCCACGATGTCCATTCCGAGTCCGACGATCATGGGACACTCATCCGAGGCTTGGTGAAGGCGGTGGACTGGACGTGTGGCGCGCGCTTCGAGTAGCTAGGGCCGGAACGACGGCAGGGTTCGGTCGTCCTCGGCGAGGACGACTGCAATCGCACTCCACGAACGATCGGCCTGTATGAAGAGCAAGCGGAGTTCCGCTGTCCAGGCTCTCCACGCGGCGAATCGGCGCGCATCTTCGCCGTCGTGTACTGCGCGCGCCGCATCGGCAACCCGATCCAGCTGTCGAATGAGCGCGTCGCTGGCGTCGAGCAGTCCCGCCTCGAGGGCTCGGCGATAGGGGAGGCGCGCGCCGTATCGCTCAAGCGCGATCGCGGCGAGCGTCCCCCGCACGCGTTCGGCGACTGTCACCGCGTCGAAGCCGGCGACCTTCCAATCCATCGGTTCGTCGCCCTCCAGCCGACGTCGCGCCTGCAGCAGCGGGGCGAAGAACCGGGCGTGTGCGTCCGCCCATTGCCCGCGAAGCGTGCCGAGCGAACGCAGGCCGCGCGCCACCTCGGGCAGCGCACACGCCCGCAGCGTCACCGCATGCCACGCCCGGTCGAGCCCTTCCGCGCCGTGCAGCTGCAATGCATCGTCCGCGAGATGCAAGGTGAGCACGCCGGCCCGCCACGACGCGCCGCCGAGCGCGGCAAACGGGACGGGGAGTTCCTCGCTGTTCGACTCCACGCGAATGACGATCTCGTCGTCTTCCACGAAGAGCGTCACCTCACCGGCCACCGAGCGCTGACACCATCGCCCCTCCCCGCGCGCGCCGCCGAAGGCGAGCCGTGCGCGGGGGTCAGGCATCGTCCAGCCGGAATCGGAAGTCGCCGGCGAGTTCGCGATCGCAGATCGCCGCCGTCCCCCCCGTGCGCGCCTCGAAACGCCGCACGAAGGCGGAGAGCGGATCGGCAGTGAAGGTCGCGCGCGGCATGGCCAGCACAGCGATGGCCGCCTCGATGCACGCCGGATCTCCTTCGACCTCGACGAGCAGGTCCATGCGCGGATAGCGCTCGAGGCGGACCGTCGCGCCGGCCACGGCAAAGACCGCGACCTCGCGATCCACCTCGCGCGTGACCTCGAAGCCTAACGCGCGCAGGATCCCGTCGAGCGCGGTCGCGTCCTGCACCTCGCTCCCGGTCTCCTCACGGATCTTGTATCCGTCGCACTGCTCCGTGGGGCTCTTGTACTCGAGCACCGCCCGCTCACCTGCCGCATCGCGTTGGAGGCGCATGCGAAGCACCTCGTCACGCGCGCGGAGGCTTCGCGCCGCGGTATCGTATCGTCGATCACGCAGCGTCCCGGCGAAGACCGGAACCGCTCCCGCTGCTGCGAGGCGCGCGCGGACGGCACGCTCGTCCGACACGACCGCCTTCAGCTCGATCTCACGCATCGTCGATGGCGCGCATGACGGCCGCCGTGTCGCGCAGGTCGGCGAAGACTGCCGCCGGCGCATGGGCCGACAGCTCGTCCACCGAGTAGTGTCCCGTCGCCACCGCGATCGCGCGGGCCCCGACTTCACGGCCGCAATGAATGTCGGCTGGGGTGTCCCCGATAATGATCAGCCGGTCGCCGGTGAGCGAGGCATCGTGCGCCAAACGCCAGCGCTCAAGGGCGATCGCCGGCAAGGACGGACGATGCTCGTGGTCAGAGCCAAACGCGCCGATGCGGAAGCGCCGCGGGTCGATGCCAACCGCGCGCAACTTCGACTCGGCGCCGGTCACGACGTTGCCGGTGAGGAGGCCGAGGACGCGGTCCTGGCGCGCCTCGAGGGCGTCCAGGAGTTCCAGCACGCCCTCGAGACGATGCACCTGCGGAACTTCGTGCGAGAGCTCACGTTCCAGGTGGGCGAGGTACGCTGCGAGGACATCGGGGAGCCGGGCATCGATGGCGTCATCCGCGTGGCCATCTTCGCGCATGAGTTCGCGCACGATCTGACGATCGGTCTTGCCGTCATAGCGGTAGGATGTCGGGCCAGTCGTCCCGAAGGTGCCGACGAGCGCGGCCTCCATCGCGCGGCGGCCGGCGCCGTCGGTCCAGAGGATCGTGCCATCGATATCGAAGAGGACCAACTTCATTTTGAGAAGACGAGAAGACGAGAAGACGAGAAGACGGGAAGCCTAGCGGCGGGTCAGGAGAAGGCCGGAGATGACGAAAATGGCGCCGATGCCCTGAGGGAGCGTGGGAACTTCGTGAAAGGCGAAGTAGGCCACGATCGCGGCGAACACCGGTTGGAGATTGGAGTAGACGGCGGTGCGCGTGGCGCCGAGAACGCGCAGGCCGCGATACCAGAACAGGTACGCAAATACCATCGCGATGATGGCACTGTACAGAATTGCGGCGACCGCCCCCAGAGGCAACTGGCCCCAGTCGGTCGCCAGCATGGCCGGCAGCGCTACGACGACGGTGACCACGGCACCGCCGAGCATCGTGTACCCGCCCAGCTGCAACGTATGCACCCGTGCGTTCAACTTGCGCAGGGCGACTGAGTAAATGGCCCAACTGAGGGCTGCGCCGAGCAGCAGGGCACCGCCGGCGAACGAGTCAGTCCCGGATGCGCCGCGCGCGGAACCCATCACCACGGTCGAGCAGCCGATGATCTGCAGGGCAATGCCGGCCCACTGCCGCGCAGTCAGCGTCTCGGTCCCGGAGAGTCGCCCGAGCATGGCGATGAACGCGGGGGTGGCGGCGAGGATGAGCGCCGCGGTGGCAACCCGTGTGCGCACGACGCCCATGATGAACAGGATCTGATAGGCCCCATTGCCGAGCATTCCCAGCAACATGAGACGCCAGGCCAGCGCGCGCGGGACGCGTTCGAGGCGCAGGGCGGCGCTCAGGCCGAGCTGGGTCGCAGCAGCGATGGGGATGCGCGTCCCGTTGAACGCCAGAGGGACGATAAACTGCGTCCCGTACTTGATCACGGAGAAATTCACCCCCCAGATGATCGCCATCAGGAGGAGAAGGACATCGGTCACCCCGCGGGATTCTTCCGCCGGGGACGCGACGTCGCGCACGGCAACGATTGCAGACGCACTAACGGCCATCCCGAAAGGTAGACACCCTCTCTACCTTTCGGGATGCATGTCTCCTTCGCGCTATTCGCTGACGCCGCCAACCTCTCCCAGGAGGGGAAGCTGAACATCCTGGGCGTATTCGACGCTGTGCAGGTCGGGCAGTTGCCTGCGATCCATCCCCGGGCACACCTGGTCGTGCGCCTCAAGGGAGGGGCGGCTGACATCGGCGCTCACACGGTCTCCCTGCGCTGGGTCAACCCGAACGGCGTCGAGCTCTGGTCGTCCGACGGGGAGCTGGACGTCGACGGGGTACCGACCACGAGCACGGAGATGGACTTTCCGCTGATTGCGGCGATCGACCTGCCGCTCGACGAGGCGGGCGCCTATACGATGCGCATCGCCCTCGATCAGGAGCCGCGCGGCGAAGTGCCCCTGCTGGTCCGCGCAGCGCCGCCGCAGTTCGTCGCGCCGCCGTCACCCGGCGCCATGGTGTCCTGAGCGCCATGGTGTCCTGAGCGCCGTGGCGAACGGTCGCCTCAGCCGTTCCTGCGCCCCCAGACATCCGTTGTTGCTGCAGCGACCCGCGTGTCTCCTACGGTCCCCGTTGGAGGATCAGGGTGCGGCCGGCGGGTTCACGTTAGGCGTGCCGGCACCGCAGGCGCGGCACAGGATCACCCCCTTCATGCTGCAGATGACGCAGATGAACGTCCCGCAGCCACTGCACGGGTAGCCTTCGGAGGCCCGCTCCTCGTTGCCGCAGGCACGGCAGATCATGGCATCGCGTTCGTGCGGCGTGGTCATGCGAGTCCTCCCGTCATGGCGTCATCCGGCCCCGATGACGAGGCCGAATTCCTTGATCTTCTTGATCAGTGTCGCGCGCGAAATGCCGAGTGCGCGTGAGGCGTGCGTGCGGTTGCCGTCGTGCCGACGCAGGGTGCGTTCGATATGGACGCGGGCCACCTCATCGAGAGTGCGCCCGTCGAGTTGCATGGTCGGATCGGGGACGGACGTCGCCCCACGGATCTCCGGCGGGAGCGCGTCCAGCTCGAGGCGCGCGTCACCACGGCCGACGATCATCCCGCGTTCCAGCACGTTGCGCAGCTCGCGGATGTTGCCGGGCCAGGCGTGACGCAGCATCGCGTCCAGCGCCGCCTCGCTCACTTCGCGCGGTGGACACGGGAGGTACGGCGCGAGTTCGTCCATCAACCTGCCGATCAGTTCCGCCACGTCGTCGCGCGAGCGCGAGCGGAGCGGAGGAAGGGTGAGCGGCAGCACGCTCAGCTGATAGTACAGCTCCTCGCGGAATCGCCCGGCGTTCACCTCGCTGACGAGGTCCTGGCTCGTCGCCGCAACTATGCGCACGTCGACGGCGACGTCGCGCGTGCCGCCGACGCGCCTGAAGCTGCCCCCTTCCAGCAGTCGCACGAGCTTTGGCTGGAGCGAAAGGGCGATCTCGCCGACCTCGTCGAGAAAGAGCGTGCCCCCCGACGCCGCCTCGAGCAACCCGGGCCGACTCGCACCGGGTGTCGGCTCATCGGATCCAAACAGCGCCGCGTCGAGGGTGGCGGCGAGGTGCGCCGCGCAGTTGACCGCGACGAAGGCGCCGTGCGCGCGCGGCGACTGCGCATGAATCAATGCAGCGACGCGCCCCTTCCCCGTCCCGCTCTCTCCCGTCAGGAGAACGGTCGTGCGATCGCTCGCCGCGAGCAGTTCGACCTGTGACGCCAACTCGCGCATGCGGGGCGACGTTCCGATGGCCAGGCTTCCTCCCGTCGCACGACGCTCGGTGAGATACCGCGACAGCAGTCGCCGCTGCACCTTCTCCAGTGCTCGCTCCATCGCCACCCCGAGATGCGACAGCTCCACCGGCTTCGTCAGGAAATTCTCGACCCCTTCCTGCACCGCGCGCACCGCGAGCGGAATGTCGGCGTGTCCGGACATCATGATCACGACCGGGCGCTCATCGCGAATCCGCGCGAAGACGTCGAAGCCGGTCATGTCGGGGAGGCGCAAGTCGAGCAGGGTGACGTCGGGGCGGCGCGCGCGCCACGCAGCGAGGCCTGATTCACCCGTCGTCACGCGGCGCACCGTGTGGCCGGCGCGTTCAAAGAAGCGCGCGAAGCCACCTGCCACCATCGGCTCATCATCGACGATGAGGATGTCGGCCATGCGATCAGCCGGGCGGTGCGGTGGCGTCGATCGCCTCGCGCACCGCCTCGAGGGTGAACGGCTTGTGCAGCGTGAGACAGCCGCTCGAGCGCAGGTACTCCGCGGCGGACTCGCTCTCCACGTCGCCGGTGAGGAATATGACGCCGCGGCTGACCGCGGGATGGCGCTCGCGAAGTTCGTCGAACAGCGCATCGCCACCCATGCGTGGCATGCGCAGGTCGAGGAGGATGCGATCCGGCGTTCGCTCCTCGATGATGCCCCGCGCCTCCTCGCCGTCCTGCGCGAGCCGGACGCGGTGTCCGAGGCGCTCGAGCAGCTGTGATAGCGCCTGCCGGATTGCCGGCTCGTCGTCAACGACGAGGACGTCGAGCGACCCGATGTGCGCCACTCGCTCCTCGCTCCGCGATACGGCTACCGGGAATTCAGGCGAAATGACGATGGGGATTTCGACGACGAACGTCGCCCCGTCGCCTGGTGTCGAGTCGACGTGCACGCGACCACCGTGTTCGCGCACGATCCCCGCGGCGACGGCGAGCCCGATGCCGGCGAGGTCGGCGCCGTCGCGGGCGGCGACGCCCGGCGTGAAGAGTCGGTCCAGTTCGGACGACGCGATGCCCGGCCCCGAATCTTGGACCTCGAGGACAAGCGCGTTCGCGACGCGCGACAAGCGCACGGAGAGTCGCTTGACGCCCGACCAGCCGCGAAGCGCATGCTCGGCTCGGCTCACCAGGTGAAGCACCGCCTGTTGCAAACGTCCGGCGTCGCCGACGGTCGTGGGGAGGTCGCGCCGGATGTCCGCATGAAGCTCGATCCCCGCCACGCCGAGCGCATAACGTCGGATAGCCAGCGCCTGGTCGACCGCATCCGCCAGCTGCAGTTCGCGGCGCTCCGAGGGGCGGTCGCGGGTGAGGTGCATCAGGTTGCTGATGATCCCGGCTGCACGTCCGGCCTCCTGGTGCAGCGTTACGAGGGTTTCGCGGTCCCCCCCTTCACCCGCGGGCGCCTCGAGCAGCAGTTCGCTGAAGGCGAGGATCGCGGAGAGGGGGTTGTTCAGTTCGTGCGCTACCCCGCCGAGCCATTGGCCGACCGAGGCCAGGCGTTCGCGGCGCAGCAGTTCGTCCAGCATCCGCTTCTCCGCCGAGACATCGCGGACCATTCCCATCACCCCGGTCACCCGTCCTCCCTCCACGATGGGTGACGCAACCAACGATCCCCAGCGAGAATGGCCAGACGCGTCGAGGTAGCGCACTTCGCGCTGGACACGCTGTCCGTGGAGCGCAGTGACAAACAGCTCCCAGATAGCCTCGCGATCACGCGGATCGAGCAGTTCGGTGAAATGGTGGCCGCTGATGGCGTCGCGCCCGTGCCCGGTCGCCGCCTCGAAGGAGCGATTGATCGAGGTGAAGCTCCCTTCCTCGTCGACCGTGAAGATGGCATCCGACGCGGTATCGACCAACTGTGCGTAGCGCGCCTCGCTGCGGTGCAATACGTCAACGCGTCCGCGTTCGTCAGTCACGTCGCGCGCGACCAGGAGGAGGCCGATGACCGCACGCCCCTGCTGGATCGGCGTAACAGTCAGCGCGAGCGTGCGCGACATGCCGGTGCGTCGCACGATGGTGCACTCGGTGCGACGGGCCTCGCCATGCCACGTATCGCGCAGGAACGTGGTCAGCCGGTCGAGGTCAGACGGCGCGAGAAACGGATGGAAGCTGCGCCCCAGCAACTGGTCGCCGGGAGTGTCGAAGACGTCGCAGGCCGCCGAGTTGGCCGAGGTGATCGCCCCCGTCAGGCTGAGGGTCACGACCGCGTCGCTGGCCGTGTCGAAGAGTTGCCGATAGCGCGCCTCGGCGTGTGAGACCGCGTCGCGCGCGCGTCGCTCGTCGGTGACGTCGTGCATGGACGCGACCACCATCGCGACGTGATCACGCTCGGTGACGGGCGACAGCGCGACCGCTACCACGCGCCGCTCGCCATCGCTCCGTACCACGACGTACTCGTGCCGCTGGACTCCCTCGACTGCCGCCAGCTGCACATGAACACGCGCCTCGTCGGCCATCTCGTGCAGGACCAGCTCGCTCCAGTGGGCGCCCGTCAGGTCGTCCCGGCCGAAGAGGGCGCGGGCCGCCGGATTCGCGAAGATCAGCCGCCCCTCGCGATCGAGCGTGCAGATGGGATCGGCCGCCGACTCGATCATCAGGCGATGCCGGTCCCAGACGGCGCGCTGCGAGCTGACGTCGTCGAACGTGACGATCGCCCCTCCGTTGGGGTGCGGGACGGCGAGAATGTCCAGCCAGCGACCGTTGGCCCCCTCACAGACCGTACGTGACTGCACGCCATCCTCGATCGCCCGCGTCAACGGATCGCCGCCATCTTCCGGGAGGCTGCCTAGCACCGTCTGGTAGAACGGTCGTCCCATCAGGATCCGCAGCGTGCCATCGATCGTGAGCTGCAACGCGCGGGAGTTCGAGCGCGTGATCAGGCCGGCGTCGTCCACGAGACACATCCCCACGCCGATCGAGTCGAAGGCTGCGGACCACTCGCGCGTCGCGTCGCGCACCTCCTCGTAGAGCCGGGCGTTCACCACGGCGACCGCGACCTGGTCGGCCAGGCGCTGCAGCACGCGCGCGTCATCCGCCGTGAACTCCGTGGGGCGGTTGTAGACGGCAATCGACCCGAGGATCCCGCGCGCGGTCATCAACGGGACGATCACCGAGCGCTGCAGCGGCAGCAGTCGCACCGTGGAACGATGCGCGTCCGGCTCGGCGGCGATGTCGTTCGTCACCACCCCCAGGCCGGTGGTCACCACGCGTCCGCTCAGGCTCCCCGCGATCGGCATGTGCACCCCCGACAGCAGCTCGGCGATGCCTAACGCCGAGACCACGTGCAGGTAGTCGCCCTCGCGCAATGCCACGCAGGCCCCCTCGGCCTGCAGCAGCGCCATCCCGTGCCGCAGGATCAGGCGCAGGACCTCGCCCATCTTGAGCGACTCGCCCACCGCGCGGGCAATTTCGGCCATCGCCTCGCTCTGCCGCCGCTCCCGCTCACTCTCCGCAAACAACCGCGCGTTGCTCAACGCCGCTGCCGCATGGCGTACCAGCATCCCGATGACCTCGCGCGCATCCCCGTCGAATGCGTCGTCGCGAGGATCGTGCAGCGCCACCACTCCCAACAGCCGGCGCCCGTGCATCATCGGCACGGCCAGCACGGATCCTGAGCGGGGGAGTCCCATCAGGACGTCGTCGGACGCGGCCAGGGTTGAGGTCGCAGGGTCGTACGGCGCCACGTGCACCGTCTCTCCGGTGCGCGCCGCTTCACCAAGCGGTCCCGTGCCGAGCGGGAGCACGCGGAGCGGCCGCACGAGCTCCCCAACGACGTGGTGCACGACGTCCACGAGCGCTCGGTCCAGGTCGACCAGCGCCACCACGACTCCCTCGGACACCACCGCCCGTCGCACCCCGCGCGACAACTCCTCGAGGATTTCGTCCTCGTCGAGCGTGCGCGCGAGCGACGCTGCGATCTGCTGGAGGAGTTGCAGCCGCGCTTCGTGACGACGGCCGCGATTGATGATCCGGCGCACGCGCTCTCCGTCGGCGGGCTCAAGTCCCTCGAGCAGGGTATCGAGCCCTTCGATCTCGCCCAGGTCGGGCGGCGTCGTACGATCGCGCAGGTCGGGTGGGAGCACGCGGCGGCTCCGCCTAACGGCGCGCGGAAGGAACCAGCATGCGCGCGGCGCGCGGCGCCACGGTCACCTGCAGCGTGCAGCCGGGGAGGAGCTCCCCGTCGGCCTGGACGGCACGCGCAGGCTCGGTGCGGAGAAGCAGGGTGCGCCCCTTGTGAAAATGCATGGACGGGTCGCTCCGGAAGTCACGACGCAGCAGGCGCCAACCAACGCGAAACGCGTCGCGAGCAGTCGCTGGGGAAAAGACGCACAAGTCGAGCATTCCGTCATTCTCCTGGATCCCGGGCCCGAGGCGGATCCATCCGCCAAGTACCGAGCCGAAGTTAGCAACCAGCGCCGACGTTGCAGAATAGGTGTGCGTGACGTCGTCCACCGTGGCGTGCAGGACGAATCGATCCAGCGCGAGCGTGGCTCGCACCGCCGTGGCGACGTAGGCGAGCACGCCGAATCGCCGCTTCGCTGCCGCAGTCGTCTGCGCCACCATCGAGGCGTCGATCCCGACGCCGGCCGCGAATGCGAACACGCGCCCCTCACCGAGCGCGC
Organism: Gemmatimonadota bacterium; assembly: GCA_040007995.1. Lineage (GTDB taxonomy): Bacteria > Gemmatimonadota > Gemmatimonadetes > Gemmatimonadales > Gemmatimonadaceae > SCN-70-22. The sequence goes on from JBDTUA010000005.1 coordinate 10,908, forward strand.
CGAGGTCGATCGCGCTGGTCGCGCCCGCAAGAAGCAGTCGGACGGCTCGCCCGACCGACATCGGGATTCCAAGCGCTCGCGCCACCAGGTTCCCCGTCCCGCCGGCAAGTATCCCAACCGGGGTCCCCGTTCCGTACAGCCCCTGTACGACCTCCATCACCGTGCCATCACCGCCGAGCGAGAAGACGGCGTCGTAGCCGGGACCGAATCGCCGCGCCACTTGTTCCGCATCACCCGCGCCGGTCGTGAGGTGCTCGTCGCATCGGATCTCGGCGCGCGCGAACGCCCGCCGTGCAGCAGCAAGGGAGCGCAGGCCACGTCGGGATGCTGGATTGACGATGAGCAGAATGCGCCGAACCGCTACCACCGCCACGAGCGGAACAGGTCGAGCCCGTACTGGCGACGCGTGGTGCCGAAGCTTCGGTCCGTTCCGGTGTCGCAGAACAGCTTGTCCAACGGCGGCTCGAGCGAGAATGAGAAGCCGTAGCCGTCGGCCAGTCGTTGCTCGAGCTTCACACCGATAATCTGCGCAAGGTCGACCGGGCTCAACTGCCCGCCGGCGGCACCAAGTCGACAGAGTCCCGTCGTCAGGGAGAGGAAGGTGCGCTCGCCTAACTGCTTGCCGATCCCGAACTGCACGCCGTTGAGCAACCCCTGACGCGACTGCTGTTCCCGACCCGAGCTGTTCCCCGTGGCGGTCTGGATGTTCACGTAATCGAACAGGCCACCGGAGAACTTGGCCGAGATGTAGCTCGAGAGCGTGCTCAGGGCGAACGAGGAGGCGCTGAACCGGTTCTCGGCGAGGCCACCGCCGATCCCGAACGAGGGAACGCCGGCGACGAGGTACGAGATGAGGTCGGACTCCGACAGCTGCAACGAATCCGCACTCTCCAGGCGCAGGCGCGGTTGCGTCAACGTCCCCTGGACCCGCACCCGGATGCGCACATCGTTGCGCCCGCCATAGCTGCTGGAAATCTGGCGGACCGTATGGATGGCGCTGATGTTGAGGATCGGGTTGAGTTCCGTCTCGTTGAGGAAGCGCAACTCCCCGCCCTCCACGGTGAACGTGCGCTGCACCAATCCACCGAGGTCGAGCCGGTAGTAGCCTCGCTCCGTCTGCAGGGCGCCATCGAGCGCGAGTTGAGGCGCGGTCTCTCCGCGTCGCTCCCCGACCGTGACGTTCACGGCACCGCCGAGCTTGATGTCCGCTTCCTCCGACCGCACGCGTACGTCGGAGCCCATGGCGATCCGCACGTTGTCTACCGTCAGGTTGCGCACGAATTCGGGCGACGTCTTGGGGAGGAGCGCCCGGTTCGCGAACACCGTCGTGTCGACCACGTTGTACAACTCGGGGTCGTCGAGCGAGATGAGCTTCTTCCCCGTGAACTCAGGAATCACGATGACGCCGCTATTGAGCGTCACGCCCCCGGACAGGCGCGAGCGGTCGAAGGAACCATCGAGCCGAAGTCCGCCGGATACAGTGAGCTCGGCGACGCGGCGGTTGGCGATCGCCTGAAAGTCGCGGGCACCTAACGAAACGTCGAACGCCGCCCCCTCGTCGGCGAGCCGCGCGACCCATCCGGAAAGCCAGAGCGAGTCCCGCGACTCGCTTCCGCTCACCACCGAGAAGCGCTGGATCCGCAGCGTGTCGCGCGCGGCCACGAGGTCGGCGTTCATGTTGCGCAGTCGAATCCCCAGGTCGGCGAGCGACGCCGAGACCGAATCGATCCGCAGGTAGCCCTCGAGCGCGGCGTGATTCACCGTCCCGGCCAGCGAAAAATCCGCGGAGACCCGCCCGGTCGCATTCGACATGCCGGGGAGGAAGCTCTCGACGACCGGCATGTCGAGCGCCGTGGACTTGACCGACACGCGCAGGGTATCGCCCGCACCGTCGCGCAGCAGCCGGTGGTCGCGCGGAAGCAACGCGAGGTCGACCGGCACGTTCCCGGTCACGGCCACCACGCTCGAGTCGTTGCGCAGCACGTTCGCGCCGAATCGAATTCGGCGCTCGCTGTAATTCCCCTGCAACGACGCGCGCGCGACGTTCACCTGTCCGACGGTCGCTCCCTTCACGCCACCGGTGAGCGCCATGACCGGCGCGCTGCGTGTCCCGGTCACGTCGAGTCGCGTGGCCAGCCATCCGCCCAACACCAGGTTGGACTGCGCCAGGTTCGCCACGTCCGCCAACGAGACGCTGTCCATCTCGAGCCGCAACCGCACGGTGCTGTCGGCATCGGCGCTCCCCGCCAGGAGGATCTGTCCGCCGCTACTCCCCGTCAGCCGCACGGTGTCGAGCAGGAACGCGCCACTCGCCGAGTGGAAGGAGGCAGGCTGCGCCAGCTTCCACTCGCGACCGTCGAGGCCGATCCGCAGCGACGAGATCGCCGCGACGGTGGTGTCGCCGCTGACGCCGAACATGCCGCGCCCTTCCAGCACGGGGCCGTTGGATAGGGTGCTCAGGAGCCCGACGTTCACCACGCGGGCGGACTTGACGTCCAGGTCGATCCCGGCATTGGTGACCGCGACCGTCCCGAGCGCGAGCGTGTCGGCGGTGACATTGACGGTCCCGCTTACGTCAGGAAAGAGCACGTGCTCGAGATTGAACGAGACGCGCGCGACCTTCGCGCCGTAGGTCCCGTACGTCAGGTTGCGCACGTCAAACGCGCCGCGCACATCGAGAGAATCGACCGAGCCGATCAGCACGCCTCGCCCGTTGATCTCGGCGCCCAGCGAATCGCTCAAGGCTTCGGCGCGCAGAAGCGAATCGCCACCGCTCGCCTGCACGAGGTACTGGCGGAGCGCCCCGAGTGAATCGGCCGTCAAGGTGAACGCAAGCGAATCGCGCACTCCCGGCAGGAGTCCCAGCCCGCCCTTCGCGGTGAACGACGCGAGCGCGCTTTCCACGCTAAGTGAATCGACCCGCACCGCTCCGCCACCGAAACGCAGCCGTGCGCGTGCCCCGGCATAGAGGCGCACCGAGTCCACGAGCGAGCGCCCCAGCGCCACGTCGACCGGCCCCTCCCAGTTGGCGAGTGAGTCGCCGACGACGTCCAACTCGGCGGTGCCGTTGAGTTGCGTGTGCGGAACGGAGGTCGTGTCGAGGAGAAGTCGCAGGTCGAGGTTCGAGAATCGGAGCGTACCGTGGTAGCCGTAGCCGTCCACCGAATCGGCATCGACGCGCCCATCGTACGCGAGCGTCCCGGGCGCGCCGGTCAGCTCGGTGGCGAGCGCGAGATCGTCGGCCTGTCCCTGCAGGCGGATCGGACCGGTGTACGTCCCGCGGTACATCAGCTGCGCTTCAGGATAGGCGCGCGCCACCGTCGTCAGGCTGAGCGGCCGCGCGTCCAGCGCGAGGTCGTAGACGAGGAACTTCTCCCCGATCGTGACGCGCCCGTTTCCGGTGAAGCGCGAAGGCTCTCCATCCTCGAACCGATGTGTGATGTCCGCGTTGCGGAACCGCAGGTCAGTCCAGACGGAGTCGAGGCGCGCCGTCCCCGACACCAGCCCGAAGAAGCGAGGAAAGGCCGGGTTGACAAACTGGATGGTGCGTAAATCAAAGTGATCGAGCGCCAGGTTGACGCCCCTGAACTTCGTCAAGGCGGGGAACAGGATGTCGAGCTCCCCATTCACCTTGCCCTGGGCCGTGGCCCCCGGCACGTTGGCGTCGCGGAAGAGGAAGCTTCCGTCGTTCAACTCGAAACGGTCGACGGGCCCTCCCTTCGCCTTCACCGTGGCGACGATCGTCCCCCTGAATGGATAGGGGAGCGGCTCGCCCGTAAATTGCTCGATGAGGATCCAGTCGATCGGGTCGGCGCGCAGGTCCACGTCCTTCACCACCAGCACCGGCGCCCCCGTACCGAAGGTCATCGCACCGCGCAGGCGTGAGTTCATCGTGCGCACGTCCATGTCGCGCAGCGCGTACTCAAGCACGTGGAGGTCGCGCCCGTTTCCGATGTGCAGCGTCATCTGGCCGCCACCACTCGTAGGAAGCGTCGGATAGACCCACGCCACGTCGGCGAGCGAGAGCGAATCAGAAACGAAGGTCAGGTCGTAGCGCGTCGGCAGGTCGCTTCCCCACCACACCTTCCCCTTCGCCGTCCCCCGCGAGCCGGGGAGCCTGAAGTACGGGATGTCGGCCCAGATCGAGTCGCCCTTGTTGCGAACCGCCCCGCGTGCCTCACGGAAATTGAAGGGGGGATCGAACTCGTCGGCATCGAGTCGTTTCACGTCGAATTGCCGACCGAGCGCGTCCTTGTCATCGATGCGCGACGGTCCGAGCACGAGCGTGCCGTTCGTCCAACTGCGCTCCACCTGGAAGTTGTTCCCTACGCGGATGATGCGCTTGTCGGTGCGGGCCAGCGCCACCGCGATCGCGCTATCCCGGCGACTCCCGTGCAGCGAATCGTCGGGCTGCCACGGCAAACCGAGCAGCACCGTCGCATTCTCCACGCGGGCGCTGTTCACGAAGATGTAGTCCCCCAGGGCACGCGCGGCGAGCGGCTGCAAGGGCTGGGGAGGACCGGACGGGAAGATCCGCCTGAAGTTCCACACCTTCGTGGAGTCCTCGACGATGCGCAGCACCGGGCGCTCGACCGTCACCTCCGACGCCACGATGCGACGGTCGAGGAGGTCGCGCGGGTCGAAGCGGATGTGGATCGGTCCCGTCGAAAGGAAGAGCGAGTCGTTCAACTCGCGGATGGCGAATGAATCGACGACGAGGCTGGTGAAGAGCGAGCCGTCGATGCGCCCGATGTACATCTTCCCATGCAGCTTGCTGTTGATCAGCGACACGACCTGCGCGCGGATCTGCTCGCGTCCCCACGACGTCTGCGTGAGCGCCGCGATCCCCGCCACAATCAAGGCGCCTAACGCAAACAGCGTCGCGGCGCTGGCGAGGACGACGGTGCGGCGGCGTGACATAAGCTAGAACGCCTGACCGATGGAGAAATTGAACGTCAGGCGGCTCAGGAACGAGGTGCGACGCGCCGGCAGGAACGTCGGCGGGCACGAGCCGAGCGCCTGTATCGGCAGGGAGGTCTCGTTTTCGCCGGGACGCACCGGCAACGTGTTGCCGGGACTCACGCAGTAGAGCGCACTTTCCACCACATCTCCATTCGCGTTGCGTTGCGTGGCACTGAAGAAGGCGGGCCCACTCGGCGACGGATACGGATTGTAGCCGATGTCGACCCGAACCGGACCGATCGGCGTGTATACCCGGACACCCATCCCCGGCGTCACCTTCACCTTGATCTGCGTCTGGCTCGCCGAGTTGCCGCTGCGGTTCCAGACTTCGCCGGCGTCCACGAAGAGCGCGTATTGGATCAGGTCGGGGAGGAAGACCGAGCGCAGGCGCAGCTCGGCGTTGGCAATCGCCACGTTGTCGCCGCCGCTCGGTACGACCCGCGCCCGTACGCTCCCCGCATCGCTGCGGAAAAACGAGGTGTCCCCGGTGGCCGGCGTGACGGCAAAGGTATCGACGACGTAGATGGCCGGACCGAGTTCGTTCTGCCGGAAGCCTCGCACGGTGGTCGGGCCGCCGGCGTACAGCCGCTCCTGCGGCGGAACAAAGGTGCGGCTCCCCGACAGCCCGAGGCTTCGCCCCACCACAGTCCCCGCTCGCAGCCGCACGACGAAAACGCCGCCGTCGAAGACGGGACGATAGAAGGAGCCGTCGAAGACCACCCGATTGAACTGCTGGTCAGTGCTCGAACCGATCAGGGTGGACGCGTGCCGGAGCTCCAGTCGCATCACCGAGCCGCGCGACGGATTCGCGAAGTCGTCGGCGCGGTTGCGAGTCGCACTCCACCCGGCGACGGCCAGTCGGTTGCGGGCGAGCAGGCGACTCTGCGCGTCCGGCTCGCACACGTTGAAGACGGCGCAGAAGAAGGCCGGCGACGAGAAGGTGCTCCCATACTCGAGCTGGTACGAAAAGCTTTGCGGCAGCCGACCGTCCAGCCCGCGCTGCAGCGACGCAATCACGCCGACAGGCGTGTCGCGCAGGTACGCCTGAAACTCCGACCGACGTTCGGAATAGATCGTCACCGTCGGGATCGAGCTCAGCCCGAACAGCGACGCTTGCGACAACGTGACGCCGCCGTAGTAGTTCAGCGTATCGCTGAAGATGTCCTGCTGGACCTCGCGGCGACACAAGCCGCTGGCAAGCTCGAACGGCTTGCCCACGCCGATCTTCGAGAGGCGGCCGTTCAGGTCGAGGCGTCGAAGTCCGCCGAGAAAGTTGTAGTCCGAATAGCTTCCCTGCGTGCGCAGGCAGTCGAGGTTACCCCAGCCCAGCGAGACGCGCGACGCATGCACCTCCCCTTCGATGAGCTGCACGTTGATCGTCACCAGCGAGTCGGAGCCGCCAGCGATCGAGGTAGAGTCGACCTCGACGTCCACGTGTCGAAACGCTTCGGAGAGGTAGAGGCCGCGCTTGACGCCTTCCAGTGAGCGCTCGCGATAGAGTTGTCCCTCGCGGATGCCCAGCACCCGTTTCACGCGCGCCGGGTCGATGCGACTCGTCACCCCGGGCGGATGCGAGATGTTGACGTTGATCTGTCCGAGCCAGGCGCGCGGCCCGGTCGCGGCGCTGAATTCGACGTTGGCCGTGTGGCGCGCGGTGTCGGTATCGAAGCTCCGCAGCACTTCGGCGAGCGGATAACCCCGGTCGCGCAAGCGGCGGGTCAGCGAATCACGCACGCCGAGAACGACTGACTTGTCGAACCGTTCCCCGATCTTGAGCTCGATGCCGCGCTTGAGGCGGTCGAAGTCCGGCACACTGTCGAAGCCTTGGTAGCTCACGCTGTCGATGCGAATCGGCGTCCCTTCGGTAATCACAAAGCGCAACCGCGCCGCCTTGGGATCGAGCATCGTGATTTCCTTCCCCACCTTCACCGACGCGAAACCGGCATTCCGGTAGAAGAGGATCAGGCGCAGCGAGTCCTGCGTGACCGTGGTGGCGTCGAGGCAGTAACGCTTTCCGAAGAAGCGGAACCACCGTCGCGCGAACGACGACTGCGTGGTCGCGACGCCGTTCGACAGTTCGCTACTTTTAAAGGTGTCGTTGCCGGAGAAATCGAGCTGCCGCACCTCAACCGACGTGGCATCACACTCGAGCGCCTGCGCCCCCGCCCTCGCGACGGGGCACAGACACGCGACCGCGAGCGCCGCGCCGAGACGCCAGCGCACGTCAGGCAGTCTCGACGAGGACGGCGCCGTTCCCCTTCATCTTCGCACGCCGCTTCAACTCTGCGGCACGCATACCGAGATGCGCCAGGTTCACCCACGTCGACGGCTGGACGTGAAGCACCGCGACGGAGACTCCTGCCAGCGGAAACTCGCGCACGCGCCCTTCGCGATCGACGCCGGAATACGCCCCCAACGCAGCCGCTGCCGGGCCGACGGCGGTCTCGATCACCTCACGGCAGCGCGCCGCACAGACGTCCATCAAGGGCGCGGCACGTTCGGCGGAACTGATCACGATGAAATCATCCCCGCCAATGTGCCCCACGAAGTCCTGCGACACGTCGCCGGGAATCGTCGACGAGGCGCCGCGGATCGCCGCACCAAGGCCGCGGATGACGACGTCGGCGATGGCGAACCCGAACGTGTCGGCGAACGGCTTGAAGTTGTCGAGGTCGAGGTAGCAGACAGCGAAGAGCGCACCCGACTCGAGGCGCGCCATGATCTCGGCTTCGATGGCGTGGCCGCCCGGCAGTCCGCTTGTAGGATTCCGGTCGCCCTCGCGTTGCACCAAACGGAGCATCGCCTGCACCCGTGCCCGCAGCTCCCGCGGATCGAAGGGCTTCGCGATGTAGTCATCGGCACCGGCGGCGAATCCCTCCACCTTGCTCTCCACGCCGCTCTGCGCCGTCAGCATCATCACCGGCACCCGCGCGGTGAACGGGTTCTGCTTGAGCTGCCGACAGACCTCCAGCCCGCTCATGTTCGGCATCGAATGATCGAGGATAACCAGGTCCGGCTCCCGCTCGGCGACCGACGCCAACGCCTCGAGACCGTCCGCGGCCATCGACACTTCGTGCCCCGAGGCGCGAAACAGCTCGCGCAGCATCAGGCGCATATCCTCATTGTCGTCGGCCAGCAGGAGATAACTCACGGATCGATGGCCACTTGCCTCGTGTTTGACGGCTCGCGCTGCGAGGGCGTAAGTTCTCGCGCGTCCACCCGTACTGTCAATCGCAGCCGTCGTTCTGCGACACGGTATTTCGCCGCGCCCCTGACGCCCTGCTTCCCCGCTGTTCGTGGACCTGGATACCTACCAGTCGCTCGCCGCCCGGACGCGCAACACCGCGCTCGATGACCGCGCCCGCCTGCTCGACGCTGCCGCGGGATTGGCCGAGGAAGCCGGGGAAGTCCTCGGCACCGTCCGCAAGCACCTGTTCCAGGACCGTCCGCTCGACCGCGAAGTCGTCACCCGTGAGTTAGGCGACGCGCTCTGGTGCCTTAGCGCCCTCGCCTCGTCCCTCGATCTTTCGTTAGGTGACGTGGCGCACGCGAATCTGGACAAGTTGCGCCTGCGCTATCCCGAGGGATTCACTCCCCAGGCTGCCGTCGAGCGACGCGATGAGGCGGACGACCCGCGCTGACGGCCCCCCGCATGCCACGGCGTGCGCGCGTCCGTGCGCGACCTCTGTGGCGCGGGGTCTGCCGATGCGGCTCAGTCAGCGTCCTGGCCGAAGATCGCCATGTTCGACGAGTGCCCGGGGGCGACCTTCTTCTCTGGGTAGACCCAGTGCACGGCCTGGTTCACCGCCGTCGCCGCCTCGCCGAAGCCCGTCGCGATCAGCTTGAGCTTCCCCCCATACGTCGTCACGTCGCCCGCCGCGTAAATCCCCGGCCGCCCCGTTTCCATCATCGAGTTCACCACAATTTCATCCTTCACGAGCGTCAGCCCCCAGTTGGCCAGTTCGCCAAGGTCGCTGACGTAGCCGAGCATCGGGAGCACGACGTCGACCGGGACCTCGCGCGTCTCCTTCGACTTCGTCTCGCGCAGGACCACCCCGGTCAACCGATCGCCCTCGCTCAGGACATCATGCAGCTCATGGAAGGTGAAGATGTCGACCTTCCCCTCGGCGGCCAGTCGTCGCACGTCCGCTACCGTCGCGTGGTGCGCGCGAAAGCGATCGCTCCGATGCGCCAGCGTCACGTGCGTCGCGCATCCGGTGAGTTGCTGCGCCCAGTCGAAGGCCGAGTCGCCCCCGCCGATGATGATGACCCGCTTGTCGCGGAACTCCTCGGGGTCGAGCACCACATCGTGCACGCCGCGTCCGTACCAGGGAGCCGCGGCAACCTGCGGCAACCGACGCGCCGAAAAGGCCCCGATGCCGGCGGAGATCACGATCGATCGTGTGGGGTAATCTCCCGCCGAGGTCCGGAGGACGAAATGCCCGTCCTGCTCCTCGAGACCGGTGACTTCCTGGTTCAGGTACTCTCGCCCCCCGAACTGTCGTGACTGCTCGACCAGCGACGCCACCAGCTCCTTGGCCAGGATCTTCGGATACCCAGCAACGTCGAAGATGTACTTCTCGGGATACAATGCCGTGAGCTGCCCGCCGAGCTGCGGAAGCGCATCGATGAGCTGGGCGCTGGCACCGCGCATGCCGGCGTAGAATCTGGCAAAGAGGCCGGTCGGGCCGCCGCCGATGATCGTAATGTCGACGAGGTCGTGGGAAGTCATGCGCAGAAAGTAATCGAACTGAAGTCGTTGCACCGATCTCCGGCGTCTCGTCACGCACACCTCGCTCCGCCTAGATTTCCGCCATGACTCTCAAGATCTACACCAAGACCGGCGACGACGGCCAGACCGCCCTCTTCGGCGGTGGACGCGTTGAAAAAGACCACCCGCGGGTGGAAGCGTATGGCGACGTCGACGAGCTGAATGCCTGCCTCGGAATGGCACGCTCTGTCGAGATGATGCCGCGCATCGATGAGGTGCTCGTCCCGATCCAGCGCGATCTCTTCTCGATCGGCGCCCTGCTGGCGACGCCTGACCGGGAGAAGATGAGCGAGCAGCTGGTGAAGGCTCGCATCGACGACGAACGGATCGCGGAGCTCGAGCGCGCGATCGACGACTGCGACCACGAGCTGGAACCGCTGCGCTCCTTCATCCTGCCGGGCGGCACCCCCAAGTCCTCGGCGCTGCACGTCGCGCGCACGGTCTGTCGGCGCGCGGAGCGGCGCGTCGTCTCGCTCCAGCATCAGGAAGGGCTCCCTGAGTTGGTGGTGATCTATCTCAATCGGCTCTCCGACCTCCTGTTCATGCTCGCGCGCGTGGCCAACAAGCGCGCAGGTGCAGGAGAAGTGACGTGGTAGGTCGCCCCGAAGGCGATCGTACGGCGGAACCATCGGGGCGGGAGCGTAGGGTGGAGATCTTCGGCCATCGCGTGCGCGTTGCGCCGTGGCTGCTCGATGAGCTGGGGCGAATCGTGGCCGAAGACGCGCCCGCGCACACCGTCGTCGTCCTGACCGACGACCAGGTGGCACCGTTGCACGTGCCGGCGGCCGTCGGCTCGCTGCGGCACTTTCTCCCGCATGTTCGCACACTCTTTCGGGCGATTCCGGCAGGCGAAGAGCACAAGACGCGCGAGTCGTGGGCGTCGCTCACCGACTGGATGCTCGGCGAGCGATGCGGACGCGACACCACCGTCGTCGCGCTCGGCGGCGGGGTGGTGGGTGACCTGGCCGGATTCGTGGCCGCGACCTTCATGCGTGGGGTGCCGTTCGTGCAATGCCCGACGTCGCTGTTGGCGATGGTCGACGCGTCCGTGGGCGGAAAGGTCGGCGTCGATACCCCCGCCGGCAAGAATCTCGTTGGCGCGTTCCACCAGCCCCACGCCGTCCTCGTGGACCCGACGGTGCTGCAGACGCTCCCGGCCACGCATCGGCGGGCGGGACTCGCCGAGATCATCAAGCACGGGATCATCGCCGATGCCGAGTACCTGGCCGAGACCATCGCGATCGGCCCCGCGCTGGTGAACGGCACGACGTTCGATTGGCACGGTGCGCCGCTCTCCGACCTGATTGCCCGCAGCATCGAGATCAAGGCCTCTGTGGTGCGCCAGGACGAGCGCGAGGGCGGGATACGCCAGATCCTGAACTTCGGCCACACCGTCGGACATGCAATCGAAGCGGCGAGCCACTTCAGGGTCCTGCACGGCGACGCCGTGGCCATCGGCATGGCGCTGGAGAGTGACCTCGCCGAACGCATCGGGGCAGCAGAGGCCGGCACCAGCCAGGCGGTTCGTGAGTCGCTCGAGGCGGTCGGACTTCCGACGTCGCGTCCGCCGGAACTCGATCCGGCGGCGCTTCTAGACCTGATGCGCGCGGACAAGAAGGCGCGCGCGGGCCGGGTCGTCTTCGCCCTCCCCTCGCGCATCGGGGCCATGGCGGGCGAAGAGTTTCGTTACGGCATTGCAGTCGGCGAAACAGACATCCTCGCGGTCCTGTAGTGATCCTGTAGTGATCCTGTAGAGATCTCGCGGGTGCTATCCCCCTCCGGCTCGACGTTCGTCGGATGTCTGCTCCATCCACGTCGTCCGACGCCACTCGGCTCTCACCACCTCATCGAGGTGCGCGCATGACCGTTCGCGCTTTCGGGCTGCTGGGACTGATCCTGTTCATTCTCCTGCTCTCCTTCGGGTCTTATCTGCTCGACGTGCCGATGTCGACGGTGCTCATTGCGGCTGTGTTCGCCATTTCGGTCATTCTTTGGGTCGGCAGGCGCCGCGGGCCGCGGCAGCCTGGGTGAGGCGAAGGGGCCGGTGTTTGTTCGGTGTGAAGACGTAACCGGAGTGACTTCGTCGGGATAATCGTCTCACAAAGTCTGCGGATGGGTGTGGCGGCAACTCGTTGCAGGACTGTAAGTTACATTCTGATAGCACGGTACGGGATTCTTGGCACTGAAATTGGCTGTTGACGCTTGATGGCCGCTTTCTTATCGTGGCCCCCCGTTCTGCAGGACACCTCGCGAGCGACTGTCGCTCGACGTGCCACATAGACGGTTAGGGGCGTGTATGCAGCAAGTGACCGAGAGCAGGCCGAAAGGAACCAAATCGTTCGTCCGTTCCTCCCCCACCACCGCTTTCGATCAGTATCTTCAGGACATCCAGAAACTCCCGCTGATAACCGACCCCGCTGAGGAGCGCCGACTGGCGCGACTGGCGCAAACAGGGGACGAGCGGGCGGCCGAGCGACTGGTAACGGCCAACCTGCGGTTCGTGATCTCGTACGTGAAGAAGTATCAGGGACACGGACTCGACCTGAGTGAGCTCGTTGCCATCGGCAACGAGGGGCTCCTCAAGGCGGTGCGAAAGTTCGACCCGGACCAAGGGGTCAAGTTCATTTCGTATGCAGTCTGGTGGGTCCGACAGGCGGTCCTGAAGGCGCTTGCGGAGCAGACTCGCTCCGTCAGGATTCCGCTCAACCAGAACTCGCAGCTCATTCGTCTCTCGCGCGCCGAGACGATTCTTGGTCAGGTGCTGCGCCGAGATCCTACCGATGATGAAATCGCCCGCCTCATCGGTGAAACCCCCGAGAACGTACGATCGGCGCGTCAGATGTCGGCGACCGAAGTATCGCTCGACGCCCCGATCGACCGCAGCGACCGCGACGCCTCGACACTCGGCGAGCGTTTTGCCGGGGTGGATGGGGCCGAGATCGAAGAAGTCACCGACTACAAGCTCATGCGGGAGTTCATCGAGCGCGTCTTCCGGAAGTACCTGACGCCTCGTGAGCGCAAGATCCTCTACCTGTACTACGGGCTCGAGGAAGGATCCGAGGCGATGACGCTTGAGCGAATCGGCGCGCTCATGGGCGTGACGCGCGAGCGGATCCGGCAGATTCGGGAGCGTGCCTTCGAAAAGCTCCGCGAATCGCAGGACGGTCGGGCGCTGGCCGGCTTCTGGTCCGTGGCTTAGGGTAGCGCACGCTAGCGGTGCGTCGCGAACCGACACAACGGCCGGGTTTCCCCGGCCGTTGTTTCGTGGGGGTACGCGAGGTCGACGTCGCGCCGATGTCAGCGGACGCAACCGCCCCTTATACTGTCAGTGCGTGACGGCGACGGCGGCGCGAGCCCCGGTGCAGTCGATGTCGGATCGTGAGCTGGGAGTGTCCGGTCATGGAAACTACGGGGGTCGGCGCGACCAATCGAGTCCTCATCGTCGATGACGAGGTAACCATTCGCATTGCGCTGCGCCGCTTCTTCGCGCGCATGGGTTGGGCGGTGGAAGAAGCCGCGAACGGCGAGATCGCGCTCGCGCTGCTGTCCAGTGACCAGGCGCAGGAGAGCATGCCGCGTTTCGCACTCGTCGTCTCCGACCTGCGAATGCCCGGGATCAACGGCATGGAGATGTACGAGCGACTGAAGGTGTCGTATCCCTCAGTGCTGCGTCGTCTGATTTTTTCCACTGGCGACCTCGTGAGTGAAGAGGCCGCAGCATTCGTACGATCGACCGACTGCATCGTGCTGCAAAAGCCTTTCGAACTCGCTACCCTTCGCGAAGTCGTCGAACGAGTGCTTCAGGGCAACGCTGCCTGACGCGCGCGGTGCAACGACATGCGACACGACGATTCTCGACCGGAGCGTGGGAGCGACCGAGCAGCGACACCGGATGCGCGACGTGCGCCCTCTGGTGCATAGTGCGCCACATCGCGAGTTGCTTCGCTTTCCATGAGCATGCCGACGCCTTTCCGCCTGCCCATCTTTCCGCTGCCACTGGTTCTCCTCCCTCGGGCGGTCCAGCCGCTGCACATATTCGAGCCGCGCTACCGTCAGCTGCTGGTGGACGCGCTCGCCGGCACGCGGGAATTCGGGATCATCTGTCGCAGTCCCGACGTGGCGGAGCGCGAGATTCCGTCCGGCGCGGCGGGATGTGTGGCCCACATCGACTCCGCGAAGTCGTTGCCCGACGGACGATCGAATGTGCTGGTGAGCGGCACAGTCCGATTCACCCTGGATGATTTCGTCGAGGACCCTGCGCCTTATCATGTGGCGCAGGTGGAGCTCTTCGGCGATGCCCCCGAGGCGGTCGAAGTGCTGGCCCCGGTGGCAGAGCGACTGCGCCACTTGTTCGAGCGCGTCGGACGCTCCACCCGCACGATGCAGGACGACGCCACGCCGCTCCCCACCCTCCCCGAGTCGGCGGCGGAGTTGTCGTTTGCCATCGCAACCCATATCGATCTCGACCTTGCGGACAAGCAGCGACTGCTGGCGGCCCGGTCGCCGCTCGACCGGCTGCGACAACTCGAGGACGCGCTTGCACCGATCGTCGAGTCGATCGAGCAGCGCTCGCGAGTACACGCCCGGGCGCGCACGAATGGACATGGCGCGCAGGAGTGACGCGCGACGGCGGTCTCATGATCGGTGATGCGCTGGGCAGAGCTTTGGCGGCGATTGTCGGGGAACGACAGCTTTTGCAACGTCCGAGTGAATTACTGGCGTACGCCACCGACGGATTGCCGGGCTATCGCAAGCAACCGGCGCTGGGGGTCTTTCCGCGCACACGTGACGAGGTCGTCGCCGTGGTGCGCCTCCTGGCGAGGGCGAATGTCCCCTTCGTCCCGCGCGGCGCCGGCACGGGGCTGTCGGGCGGGGCCCTGTGCGACGGGACGGTCCTGTTGGGACTCAACCGTCTCACCCGGGTCCTCTCCGTCGACGTCGAGAACCGGTTGGCGGTGGTCGAGCCCGGTGTGGTGAACGTGCACCTGACGAAGGCGGTCTCGATCTACGGACTGCACTACGCGCCCGATCCGTCGAGTCAGGCGGCGTGCACCATTGGGGGGAACGTGGCGGAGAATGCGGGAGGCCCCCACTGCCTGAAGTACGGTGTCACGTTGAATCACGTCCTTGCGCTGACCGTCGTGTTGCCTGACGGCGAGATCGTCTCGCTCGGCAACCGCGATGGGGAGTCGTCGGGGTACGATCTGTTAGGGAGCTTCATCGGGAGCGAGGGCTGCTTCGGTGTGGCGCTCGACGCCACGGTGCGCCTGTCGCGCAATCCGCAGGCCGTCCGTACGATGCTGGCCGACTTCACCAGCGTCGACGCGGCGGCGCGTGCCACGTCGGTGATCATCGCGGCCGGGTTCGAGCCGGCGGCGTTGGAGATGATGGACCAGCCGACGATCCGCGCGGTGGAGGCCTCGATATACGCTGCCGGCTATCCCGTCGATGCCGCCGCCGTCCTGCTGATCGAGATTGATGGGTTGGCAGCCGGGATCGACGACGACGCGGAGTCGCTGCGAACAATTTGTCTAGCACAGGGCGCCCGCGAGGTGCGGCTCGCGGCGGACGAGCGCGAGCGTGCGCGCCTGTGGCAGGGTCGCAAGAAAGCGTTCGGTGCGATGGGTCGCGTGTCGTCGCACCTGGTCGTGCAGGACGCCGTCATCCCCCGCACACGATTGCCGGAGGTTCTGCGCACCATCGCGGCGATCGCCGAGCGCGAGCGCCTCACCGTGTGTAACGTCTTCCATGCGGGCGACGGTAACCTGCACCCGAACATTTCGTACAACGCCAACGATCCGGACGAAAGCGCGCGTGTGCACCGCGCGATGCAGGCGATCATGCGCTGCTGCGTGGATGCCGGCGGGAGCGTGACCGGTGAGCACGGGATCGGCCTCGACAAGCTCGATTACATGTCGATGATCTTTTCGGCCGACACGCTTGACGCGATGTGTCGACTGCGTGGTGTCTTCGATCCCGACCGGCGCTCGAATCCTGGCAAGGTGGTCCCGATCCACTCGTGTCGCGAGTGGACGCAGGTTCCGTCGCTGCGATGAAACGGTATGAGAAGCGATGAAAGGATGACAGGAGTCGGACTGAGGGAGGGGAGCGTGTTGTCGGGGGGGGACCCCGCCCGATCAGCCCCGCATCACCATGCCGGTACGCCCACCGCGCCCACCGCGCACCAAGTCGCGCACACCGCCGACGTGGCAGATGCGATTCGAGACGCCGCGACGTCGGGCGTGGCGCTCCGCATCTCAGCAGGCGCCGGGTGGCTTGGCGCGGGGCGGCCGATCAGCGCGCCGACGCGCGTGCTCGACCTTCGCGCCCTGCGCGGCATCATCGAATACAATCCTGGCGACCTGACGCTTACGGCGCGCGCCTCCACGACGCTCGCGGAAATCGAGGAGGCGACGCGTCCGCACGGACAATGGCTCCCGCTCGATCCCTTCGGGGTGGAGACGGATACCCTCGGCGCCACGCTTGCGACAGCGTCGTGCGGCCCGCTGGCGTCGTCGCTCGGCCTGCCGCGCGACCTCGCCCTCGGCGTTGAATTCGTCGATGGACGGGGCATCGTCGTGCGCGGCGGAGGACGAGTGGTGAAGAACGTCGCGGGGTTCGACCTCGTGCGACTCACCGTAGGAGCGTGGGGGACGCTCGGCGTCATCACGGAGGTCACCGTTCGATTGCGTGCACGTCCCGAGCAGGTCGTGTCCGTGGCACTCGACCTTCCCGACACTCCGGCCGCATTGGCTCCGCTGCTGCGAGCGCTGCGCGAGGCGCCGCTTACCCCGATCGCTGCTGAGCTCCTGTCGGCGCCCCTCGGCGCAGCGTGCGGTGCGGGCACCGGTGCGGCCGATGTCGTCGTTGTGCGCCTGGCGGGAAATGCCACGAGCCTCACCGCGCAGCGGCGCCAGATCGCGTCGTTTGGCGATGCCCGGGACGTGCCGGAGTCGACCTGGGATCTCCTGCGACGTGCTTTTCCGTCGGGAGCGGCCAGCGTTCGACTGTCGCACCGTCCCTCACGACTGGCCGAGCTCTGGTTCGACCTCGCCACGACGTCGCGCGACCTGTCCGGAGAGCTGCGCCACGCCTCGGTGGAACGAGGTGTCGCGCGCTGCGTGATGCCCGACTCGATTGACGGAACTCTGAGCGCACAAGTCGCCGCGC
Organism: Gemmatimonadota bacterium; assembly: GCA_040007995.1. GTDB lineage: Bacteria > Gemmatimonadota > Gemmatimonadetes > Gemmatimonadales > Gemmatimonadaceae > SCN-70-22. The sequence continues at coordinate 27,811 of JBDTUA010000005.1, forward strand.
TCGCGTCCCGCTGGACCGTCGTCGGCGAGCAGCTCCCGCCCGAGGCGTGGACCTGCCTTCGCACCAGCGCCACCGACCGCCTGTCCGATGGCGTGCGCACCGCGTTCGATCCTGGAGCGCTCCTGAATCCCGGCCTCATGACGTCGCGCCGATGAGCGGGTCGCTTCCGATCGCCCGATCGTGCGCCATACCCGGGACGCCGCTCGCATTGGAGACGCCGGGGCTCGACGCGTGCGTGCACTGCGGCTTCTGTTTGCAGGCGTGCCCGACCTACCTCGCGTTGCAGGACGAAAACGACTCCCCTCGCGGGCGACTTGTCCTCATGCGAGCGCTCATCGAGGGAGAGCTCACGCTCGACGATCCGTCGGTGCACACCCATATCGATCGCTGTCTGGGCTGCCGCGCATGCGAAACCGCCTGTCCCAGCGGGGTGCCGTATGGCCATCTGCTCGAGGCCACGCGCGCGACCCTCGCCGCCCGGCGCCCGCTGCCGATCGTTGCCCGCCTGATCCTCGCCGTCTTCGCGCGCCCGCGCACACTTCGGCTGGCCCTCGCCGGGGCGCGATTCACACGCGCCATCGGCCTCCCGCGCCTGCTTGCGCGACTCCCGGGGCGCATGGGCTTTGCCTTCGCCATGCTTCGGGCCACCGAGCGACAGGTCTCGACATCTCCCTACACGGCAAAAGGTGACGGTACGCGCGGAAGCGTCGCTGTCCTGCACGGTTGCGTCATGGAGGGATTGTTCGCAGCGACCAATCGGGCGACCGAGCGCGTGCTCGTCGTCAATGGATACCGGGTGGTCGCCGCGACCGGAGAAGGTTGCTGTGGCGCGCTCCACGCACACGCCGGCGATGCGGCGGCAGCGCGCGAGCTCGCCAGGCGCAACATCGCGGCGTTCGAGCGCTCCGGCGCCGACTTCGTGGCGGTGAACGCGTCGGGATGCGGCGCAATGATGAAGGACTACGCGCACCTGCTGCACGATGATCCGGCATGGCACGCCCGCGCGGCGCTCGTTGCCGCGCGCGTTCGAGACGTCAGCGAGTTGCTCGCCGATGCTGGTCCGGCTGTCGGTCGCCCCGTCGAGCTTCACGTAACGTACGACGCGCCCTGTCATCTCATCCACGCGCAGCGGATCACCACCCCTCCCCTCACCGTCCTGTCGTCGATTCCGGGTCTGCGCCTGACGCCGCTCACCGACGCGGATCAGTGCTGCGGGAGCGCTGGGATCTACAACCTCGTGGAGCCGGAGACCTCGGACGCCGTCCTTGTCCCGAAGCTGGCCCGTATCTCGGAGAGCGGTGCAGCGCTCGTCGCGACGGGGAATCCCGGTTGCCTCATGCAGATTGGCGCCGGGCTATTGCGGGAAGGAAGTGCTACGCGGGTAGTGCATCCCATCGACCTCCTGGATGCGTCGTACGCGCCGCCCGATGCCTGATCCGATTGCATCGTGACGCGCCGCGTGCTCGATGCGGTCCTCGTCGAGTTCGAGGGGGTGCTGGCTGATACCGCCATCGCCCGCCGCGACGCGCTCGCCGACGTGCTCGCCGGGGACGGGTTGCAGCTCTCGGACGATGACTATCGCGACGACTGCGCTGGGCGTCCGACCGCAGAGGCGGTGCGCGCCGCAATCGCGCGGTGCGGGGTCAGGCGCGACGAGACGGCGCTGGAGCTCCTGGCGCTCCGCGTCGATCGCGCGTTCTCCAGTCACGTCGGCAAGGGGATCATGCTGGTGGAGGGGGCGCGCGAAGCGCTCGAGCGACTCGCTAGCCGAGTGCGTGTCGGCATCGTCACACGAGCCAGCCGACGCGACGTCGAGTTCGTGCTTAGCTTGGGACGGATGGAACACCTCTTCGCATGCGTCGTTGGGGCGGAGGACGTATATCCCCCGAAACCCGATGTCGCGGCCTACGTGTCGGCGATCAATCGGATCGCGCGTCGACGGCCCATCGCGGCCGATGGCGTGGTCGTAACGCTCGAAGACAGCCTCGCTGGCGTCCGCGGGGCGAGAGCGGCGGGACTCCGGAGCATCGCAGTGGGTGACCTCCCCGCGCACGTGGCGATGGAAGCAGATGCCATCATTCCGGCCATCACCGGGCTCGACACCGCCGTCGTGGAACAGTTAGTGGCTCGCGCAGGAGAACAGTTCGAATGACCGACTCCACCGGGCTCCCGTCCACGGGCGTGCCATCGTCCCCGACATCCCCCGTGCCCGCGCTCGTCGACCCAAACGCTGCACCGGGCGCGATTCGCTCGTACGGCGACGTGGCGGGCGAGTATGCAGCGCTCCGTCAGTCGCTCCCGGGTAGCGCCGCCCCCGGCGGTGCCATCGTGGTCGACCGCAGCATTCGATCGCGCGCCACGTTTGCCGGAGCCAAGGCGCGCGACGTACTCACTGGCCTGGTCACCAACGACGTGCTCTCCTTGCAGCCGGGCGACGGCTGTTACGCGGCCGCGCTCACGCCGAAGGGAAAGATCATCGCCGACGCCCGGATCTTCGTCCGCAGCGAGGACGACGTGCTGGTCGACGTCCCGCCGAGGGCGGCAGCCGGCTGGTGGACGATGGTCCGTAAATACGTGAACCCGCGACTCTCACGCTACGCTGACGTCTCAGCCGAGACGTCGGATGTAAGCGTGTACGGGACTCGCGCGCATGCGGTCGTCGCGGCTGCGCTCGGGCTTCCTTGGGAGTCGCTCGCGGCGATGCCCGCGTTTTCGCACCGTTCGATCGATGCCTTCGGTCAAACACTCCGTCTCGCGCGCGTCCCTGACCTTGGCCTCGAGGGCTTCGCTCTGATCGTCCCGGCCGACGTGCGGTCGAGCGTCTGGGACGCGCTGGTGCAGCACGGCGCACGACCGGCGGGTATGGATGCCTTCGAGATTGCCCGCATCGAGAGCGGGCGCCCGGAATGGGGGGTCGAGATCGATGACTCGACGCTGGCGCCGGAAGCGAACTTGGACTCCCTCCACGCCGTCTCGTACACGAAGGGGTGCTACACGGGCCAGGAGACGGTCGCGCGCGTGCACTTCCGCGGACACGTGAACCGGCATCTGCGCGGCCTCCGTTTCGATGAGTCGCACCCCATCCCGGTCGGGGGAGAGTTGCGCGACGCCAGCGGGAAGGGCGTCGGCGAGGTTCGGAGTAGCGTGATCTCGCCTCGTTTAGGCGGCGTCGCGCTCGCGATGGTGCGTCGCGAGGTGGCCGATGGGGCCGAAATCGACGTCGCATGGGAGGGGGGCGCGGGGCGCGCACTTACGCTCGCCCTCCCGTTCCCCCTCGGTTGACTCAGGGTCAGTAGCCGGTGACTGGAAATGCAGAAGGGCGCGACCGGATGGTCGCGCCCTTCGCATATCGCTCAAGCGAGCGATTTAGTGCTTCATCGTGGTGTCAGCGGCCGAGTCGTGGCTCATGGCCGAGTCCATCGACATGGCGGAGCTATCCATGGCCGGAGCCGGGGTCATCGCAGCAGCTGCGGTGTCGACGGCCGGCATGGCCTCTTCCTTAGCACCGCCGCAGGCGGCGAGCATTACGATGGCAGCAGCGAGAGCGAAACGCTTCATTGAAACTTCTCCAGGAGACAGGGGATGGGACGGATACGTTCAAAGCCAGACTGCAAGACCAATGCGCCCTCGGCCTCTCTGGCCGCGGTACGCCGCGCTCTCGACTCTATACGATTGATAAACGACCAGCAGCGTCGTGCACCCAGACACCGCTGAGAGGCGTTCCTCCCTCATGAGGACTATGCCCGCATACCAACAGCGAGAGCAAATGTACGTATTCCAAAGCAGTAGTCAAGGGCACCGAGGACGCCAAGTCCAACCGTGGCAACATCTTTCCTGACAAACCTTACAACGTTTCATGCCTAGTGTCTGTAAATCTCGTTCTGATCGATCCGTTCACCCGCCGAACGACCCGCGCGCCGCTGGCGTGACTGCGCACGGAGCCGATTCGATGCTACACTGAGGGGGTTACAAGGCCCGCTCGACCGTCCAATCCTCCCCCACCGTCTTTCTCCCTTCATGATCAGCGCCGAGCCCACGACGCCGAACGACACGGTAGTCCGGGGAGCCTGCCCCCACGACTGCCCCGACACGTGCGCGACCCTCACCACCGTTCAAGACGGCCGGGCTACCCGAATTCAGGGTGATCCGGAGCATCCGTTCACCCGCGGCTTCCTCTGCGCCAAGGTCAATCGATACCTCGAGCGCACGTATCACGCGGATCGCCTGACCAAGCCGCTGCGACGCGTCGGCGCGAAGGGAGAGGGTCGTTTCGAGCCGGTTTCGTGGGATACCGCGCTCGATGACATTGCGGCGCGACTCGGCGAAATCGCAGCGTCGGAGGACGGGCCGCAGGCGATCCTTCCGTATTCCTATGCCGGCACCATGGGACTGCTCCAGGGGGCCAGCGTCGATAGGCGGTTCTTCCACGCCCTGGGCGCGTCACGGCTCGACCGCACGATCTGCTCGATGGCCGGGAAGGTCGGGATGATGATGACGGTGGGCGCAAGCATCGGCGCCGATGGAGAGGGTGTCCCGTCGTGCGACCTCGTCCTCCTCTGGGGGACGAATACCCTCACGTCCAATCCGCATCTCTGGCCGCACATTCTCGCGGCGCGCGAGCGGGGCGCACGCGTCATCGCGATCGACCCGATCCGCACGCGCACGGCAGAACAATGCGATGAATGGCTCGGCATCCGTCCCGGCACCGATGCGGCGCTCGCGCTGGCGATGATGCACGTGCTGTTCGCAGAAGGGCTGCAGGACGACGACTACCTCGCGCGTCATACCTTGGGCGCTGACCTGCTGCGCACGCGCGTCGCTGAGTGGTCGCCCGAGCGCGCCGCGCCGATCACCGGGATCGACGCGGCGACGATCCGAGCACTGGCCCAGCGTTACGGCCATGCCCGCTCGGCCTTCGTGCGCATTAACTATGGCCTGCAGCGCCATGGCGGTGGCGGGATGGCGGTCCGGACGATCGCCTGCCTCCCCGCCATCACCGGACATTGGCGCCACGCCGGCGGTGGGGTCCAACTCTCGACCAGCGCCAACTTCCAGTTCAATACTGCGGCGCTGGAGCGTCCCGACCTGCACGCGAACGTCCGAACGATCAACATGATCCGGCTCGGGGACGCGCTCACGCATGCTGATGCCGGCGTCGGCGGGCCGCCGGTGCGGGGGCTCGTGGTGTACAACTCCAACCCGGCCGACGTCGCCCCCGACCGCAACGCGGTGCTCCGGGGTCTCGCACGGGACGACCTCTTCACCGTCGTGCTCGAGCACTTTCAGACCAACACGGCGGACTGGGCGGACTATGTCTTGCCGGCCACGACCCAGCTCGAGCATTGGGACGTACACCTGGCATACGGACATCACTATGCCACCCTGAACCGTCCGGCGATCGCACCGCTGGGCGAGGCGCTCCCCAACACCGAGATCTTCCGCCGTCTCGGCCGGCGGATGGGGCTCGATTCCGCACTCTTCGCCGACGACGACGAGGCTTTGGTGCGCGTCGCCCTCGACACCTCGCACGAACGCATGTCTGGTGTCACCTTCGAGCGCCTGATGTCTGACGGATGGGCGAGGCTCAACGTCCCGGTGCCCTACACGCCGTTTGCTGCCGGCGGCTTTCGCACGCCGAGCGGGAAGTGCGAGTTCTACTCGGCGCGCCTGGAAGCCATGGGACTCGATCCCCTCCCGACGTACACCCCGCCCTACGAGTTGCCGGAGACGGCGCCCGCCTTGGCGGCGCGATTCCCGCTCTCGCTGATCTCATCGCCGCGGCACTACTTCCTGAACACCACCTTCGTGAACATCGCGTCGCTGCGAAAGAACGCCGAGCCGGAGTGCCTGATTCACCCGGTCGACGCCGAGCGTCGCGGGTTGTCGTCGGGCATGCGTGTGGTCGTGCACAACGATCGGGGACACTTTGCGGCCTGCCTGCGCGTGTCGGACAGCGTGCGGGAAGGGGTCGTTTGGGCGCCATCGATCTGGTGGGGGAAGCTCTCCCCCGACGGGCAGAACGCCAACGCCACGACCTCGCAGCGGGAAACCGACCTGGGGCATGGCCCCGTCTTTTACGATAATCTCGTCGAAGTGTCCGCGGCCGACTGACGTCGATCGGCGTCGGCGAGCCGCCGGAGTGCGGCGCGCCGCAGCGAACTTCCGACTGTCCGCCGGTGTTGTAGCTTCGACCCCATCTTCTCCGGAGCCACCGTTGTCGTCTCAGGTTCTTCCCAGCACTCTTGCGGCGCTCAAGGCGCACCCACTCGGCGACCGCACGCGCGTCCTCCGGTCCGTGAAGGACGAGCTGCGCGACAACCTGATCGCGAAGTTGCGCGAGGGCGGAGCGCTCTTCGACGGAGTGATCGGGTACGAAGAGACCGTGATGCCGCAGATCGTGAATGCGCTCCTCGCACGGCACAACTTCATCCTGCTCGGACTCCGCGGGCAGGCGAAGTCCCGCATCCTGCGGGCTCTCGTGACGCTTCTCGATGAGCGCATGCCGGTCGTGGCGGGGAGCGAGATCAACGACAATCCGTACGCGCCCATTTCCAAGTTCGCGCGCCAGCGACTCGAGGAGATGGGGGACGACACGCCGATCGCGTGGGTCGATCGCAGCAGCCGCTTCGTGGAGAAGCTGGCCACGCCCGACGTCACGATTGCCGACATCATCGGCGACGTCGACCCGATCAAGGCAGCCCGCGGCGGGCACATCCTGTCCGACGAGTTGACGATCTCGTATGGCATGCTCCCGCGCGCCAACCGCGGGCTCTTCGCCCTCAACGAGTTGCCGGATCTCGCGGGCAAGGTGCAGGTCGGCCTGTTCAATATCATGCAGGAGGGCGACGTCCAGATCAAAGGCTATCCGGTGCGCCTACCGCTCGACGTCCTGCTGTGCTTCACGGCCAACCCCGAGGACTATACAGCGCGCGGCAAGATCATCACCCCGCTCAAGGACCGCATCGGGAGCGAAGTGCTGACGCACTACCCCGAAACGGTCGAACTGGGGATGCAGATCACCGCGCAGGAAGCGTGGACGGAGCGTGGGACGCTGCCGGTGCGCATTCCCGACTTTGTCGCAGAGGTGATCGAGCGGGTCGCGTTCGAGGCGCGGACGGACAAGCGCATCGACCGGCGCTCCGGCGTGTCGCAGCGCATGCCGATCTCGGTGACGGAGAGTGTCGTGTCGAACGCCGAGCGGCGTGCCTTGCGCATGGGCGGCGACGAGATCGCCCCGCGGATCTCGGACATTTACGCGGCGCTCCCGGCGATCACTGGCAAGATCGAGTTGGAATACGAGGGAGAGCTGGTCGGCGCGGCCACCATCGCGCGCGAGCTCATCCGGCGCGCCGCGGATGTCGTGTTCCGCGACCGCGCCGGCGCGATCAACGTCGACGACATCATCCTCTGGTTCGAGGATGGCGCCGCGTTGCAGGTGACCGACGAACTCGACTCCGCGGTGCTCGTCCAGGCGTTCGACGTGGTGCCCGGCCTCACCGCGCTGGTGCACCGCATCGGCCTGGCGAAGCAGGGCGACATACCGTTCACCGCGGCCGCGTGTGAATTGGTGCTGGAGTCGTTGGTCGCGCGCCGCAAGATCTCGCGGTCGGATGCCGGCCATTATGGACGCGCGACTCAGGAGCGTCGCCCGCGTGGCGGTCAGCAGGATTTCGGGGGCGGGCTCTCCGCGTAGCGCGATGACGACGCTTCCCCGTCCGGATCGACTCGCGCCGCCTCTCCTGCCGGGGCTGCGCGTGCGGGTGGCGACCGAGGCCGACATCGAGGCCGTGGTCGCGCTGCGGTTGCAGCTGCTGGCGGAGGAGGCCCGGAGTTCGCTCTTCGCGCGACCGCGTCACGACGTGGAGGAGCAAGCCCGAGCCCTCACCCTCACGCAGCTGGCGTCACGCACGGACGTCATCCTCCTCGCCATGCACGACCACGTGCCGGTCGGTCTGCTGCGATGCGCCGTTTCGCACGCCACGCGACTGGTACGTCCGGTACGCTACGGATTCGTCACCTCTGCCTTCGTCGAGCCGGCGCACCGCCGACGCGGCGTCCTGCGCGCGCTGGTGCTGGAGGCCGAGGCGTGGTGCCGTCTGCGCGGGCTCCGTGAGGTGCGCTTGCACTGCACGGTAGAAAACGCCGACGGCAACGCCTCGTGGGAGGCGCTCGGTTACGAGGTGGCCGAAGTGGTGCGCCGTCGTCCCCTGACCGAGGAGTGAAGCCGTGCCAGTCGTCACCATCTCGCGGATGTTCGGCTCGGGCGGCAGCGTGGTCGCCGATGGCCTCGCCCGGCGGCTGCAGTGGGCGCTCCTGGACAACGCATTCGTCGAACGAGTCGCGGTCGGCTTGAACGTCACGCCGGCGCACATACAGGCGGTCGAGGAGCGTCGGCCGTCATTGGCGGAGCGCATCGCTGACGCGTTCGCCTTCAGTTCACAGGAAATGATCTCTGCGCCGCTGGGGGTACCGCTCCCGCCAACCGAGGAGCGCATTCTCGAGGCAACGCATCGCGTGATCGACGAGGCGGTGGCGCGAGGTCCCATCGTCCTTGTCGGGCGCGGGGCGCAGGCGTGGCTGTCGAATCGAGAGGACGCGGTTCACTTCCTCTGCGTGTCGACGCGAGAGGGAAGCATTGCGCGAATCATGGAGCGCGAGGGCGTCACGGCCGACGAGGCGGCGCAACGAGTCGACGAGACCAACAAGCAGCGGCAGGAGTACGTGAACCGCGGCTGGAACCGCGAGTGGCTCGCCCCGTCCAACTACCACGCCTGCGTCAACACCGCGTGGCTGGGGATAGACGGTGCCGTGTCGTTCCTGGAGTCGATCGTGCGCGCCCACTTCGCGGTGCCATCGCACTAAAACTGCACGGCGGCGCGTCGACCCGGAGCGGCGGCAGCGCGTGAGCGCGTGAGCGCGTGAGCGCGTGAGCGCGTGAGCGCGTGAGCGCGTGAGCGCGGCGGATGAAGCGCCCCGGCTCGGCGCGGCGTTGCAGCTGAGCGTCCAGGCGCGGAAAAGCGTCGGCCACCACAACGATCGCGTCCTGACGCTCGTCTCCGACCCCAGCAATACGCGCAGCATCCCCACCAGTGAGAGCACCGGGCGCGCGACAGCGGCGACCTCGTCGCCATCCGGCGGCCACAGGTTTACATCGAGCGCCCTGCGAGATCGGCAGAATCGTCGCCGCGGCCGGTGGGCCTGTGAAAATAGCCGAGTGGCAGCTGCCCTTCGGCTACGAGGATCGTGAACGGCAGGTGACCCGCGGTCGGTGCGTCGCCGGAGAGCCCGGCCGGGCCGCGTCGCCGGCCTCCCACCCATGCACCACCGCTCCCACGCGCGCTTCCCACCCCGTCCCCGTGACGGCACTCCCAGCAATGAGGACCACGACCCACGGAAAACAGACAATCGCAAGGTCCCGTTCGCCGCAATCTTTCCACGAGAACGCGACGCGCAACGCGGGGATTGCCCTCTCCCCTCGACCGCGTCCTCGCGTGTATACATGCGAGGCAGCCTCTCGCCAGACACCCCGGATTGCCCATGCCCCGCGTTCCCGCTGTCCTCCGTCGACTCTGCTTGGTCGCCCCGATCTTCCTGGCCGCGCATACCGCATTCGCGCAGCAGCCGGCCCTCACGCAGGACCAGCTTCGCAGCAGACGCGACTCGATCGAGTCAGAGTTACAACGCGTCGCCGTCATCGACCGCAAGGTGATGGTCAGCATGCGCGACGGCCTCAAGATGCAGGCCGACATCTATCGGCCGAAGGGGGCCAATGAGAAGGTGCCGGCGATCTTCGTCCGAACGCCGTACAACTTCAACTGGTGGGATGTGCGACTCGGCGCGCCGTCCGACATGACGGCGCAACTCGAGGCGGTGAAGCGTGGGTACGCCTACGTCGTCATGAACGAGCGCGGCCACTTCTTCTCCGAAGGCAACTACGACATCCTCGGACCGCCGACGACCGATGGCGCCGACGCGATCCAGTGGATCTCGACGCAGTCGTGGGCGAACGGAAAGGTCGGCCTCATCGGCTGTTCGTCGACCGCTGAATGGCAGATGGCCGTCGCGGCGCAATCGCCGCCCGGGCTCGCCACGATCGTTCCGCAGGGCTTCGGCGCCGGCGTCGGTCGTGTGGGGCCGTACACCGAGCAGGGGAACTGGTACCGTGGCGGCGCCGTCCAGATGCTCTTCATCGCCTGGCTGTATGGCGAACAGAATCAGGTACGTCCGATGATGCCGCCCAACCTCACGCAGGACGAGCGCATCCGCTTCTCCAAGTCGTTCGATCTCGCGTCGCAACTCCCGCCGGTCGACTGGTCTGAAGCGCTGCGCACGCTCCCGGAAATGGACATCATCCGGGCGGTCGATGGTCCGCGTGGAGTCTTCGCCGACTCGATGCCGGCGCTCGCGACCGGCGGCGCGATGATCACGCGCACGCCAGGTGACTCGGCCTGGTATCGCGGGGGACTCTTCCACGACGACATGCGGATCAACGTGCCGGGCCTCTGGTTCATGTCGTGGTACGACGTGTCGGTCGGGCCGAACCTGGCGACCTACAACCATGTCCGGAAAACGGCGCGTCCCGCGATCGCGAACCAGCAGTACGCGGTCATCGCGCCGACGCTGCACTGCGCCTACAAGCGGGCCACCGAAAATACGGTCGTCGGGGAGCGCAGCGTTGGCGACGCGCGGCTCGATTATGATGCCCTGACCTATGGCTGGTTCGACATCTTCCTCAAGGGGGAAAAGAGCCGCTTGCTCGACACGCTTCCGAAGGTGCGGTACTACACGATGGGACTCAACAAGTGGCAAACGAGCGACAGCTGGCCTCCGTCCGGCGCGGAGACGCTCAAGTACTTCATCGCCAGCGGCGGCAAGGCAAACTCCGTCAACGGCGACGGCATGCTCACCACGAAGCCGCCAAAGCAGGACCTCCCCGATGCGTTCAGCTATGACCCGATGCAGCCGGTTCCGTCCTACGGCGGCAATGTCTGCTGCACCGGCAACGCCGTGCAAGGGGGAGCGTGGGACCAGATGAAGATGGAGCAGCGCGATGACATCCTCGTCTATACCTCCGAGCCGCTGAAGGAAGGGATGGAAGTCTCGGGGCCGGTCGAGGTATCGCTCTTTGTCTCGACTGACGTGAAAGACACCGACTTCACCGTCAAGCTGATCGACGTGTATCCCGACGGGCGCGCCTACAATCTCGACGAATCGATCCAGCGCGCGCGCTACCGCGAGGGGTACGACAAGGTCGTCTTCATGGAGAAGGACCAGGTCTACAAGGTGGTCGTCGGGCCGCTGACAACGAGCAACCTCTTCGCGGCCGATCACCGGATCCGCATCGAGGTGTCGAGCTCGAACTTCCCGCGCTTCGACCGGAACATGAACACGGGCGGGAACAACTACGACGAGAAGACGGGCGTAGTCGCGCACAACAAGGTGCATCACTCGGCCAAGTACCCGACCTCGCTCACCCTTACCGTCGTGAAGCGCAAGACGGCATCGTAGAAACCAGGCAGCAGACGCCGGGAACGAGACGCGATCCCGGCGCACCCCCTACAGCTCGTGCACCTCGGGATAGCGCCGGAATGCCCACCATCCGTACGCGAGCATGACCGCCGCTGCCAGGCCGATCGCCACGTCGACCCCGAACACGCGCGCCACGGCGCCGGCGCCGAACGCGCCGACCACCTGCGGCAGCCCGACGACGATGAGCGAGTAGATCGCCATCAGGCGCCCGCGGAACTGGTCCGGGACGATCGTCTGCATGAGCGTGTTGGCGAGCGCATTGTTGACGATCATGACGCAGCCGATCAGGAGCAGCAGCGGATAGGCGAGGGCCGGGACGCGAACGAACGACAGCGCGACGAGCAGCCCCGCATAGAGGTACGACGTACGTACCAGCAGGCGCCCGCGCGACCGCGGCGCGAAGGCCGCCAACCCCAACGCCCCGGCCAGTCCCCCGATACCAACGGCCGACAGCATCACCCCGTAGCCACCGGCGCCAAGTCCGAGCACGTCGCGCGCCATCACCGGCATGAGCGAGAGGTACGGGATGCCGAGGATCGAGAAGACGGTCACCACTTCCACGAGTCCGCGCACGCGCCGGTCCCCCGCCACGTACGCCAGTCCTTCCCTGATCCCCTCGATCGGCGAGAGCAGGGCGACGATCGGCTTGTGCGGCGGCAGCGTGATGCGCGACAGTCCGATGAGCACCGTGAGGTAGCTGAGCGCGTTGACGCCGAAGCACCAGGCGAGCCCGAACTTGGCGATGATCGCCGCCCCGATCGCCGGTCCGAAGATGCGCGCGAGGTTGAAGCCCGACGAGTTGAGCGCGATGGCGTCGCGCAGGTCCTCGCGCCCCACCAGGTCGATCATCAGCGACTGGCGGGCGGGGATCTCGACGCTGGCGATCGCCCCTCCGATGAGGGCGAGCAGGACGAGGACCGGGATGTTGATGTGCCCGGACCACGTGAGGTACCAGAGCAGCGTCGCCTCGACGAGCAGGAGCGACTGGGCGATCGTCACCAGGCGCAGCTTGTCGCTCCGGTCGACGAGAACGCCGGCGTACAGGGAGAAGAGGAGGATCGGCAGCGAGCCGCAGGCGGCGACGAGCCCGACGATGAACGCACTATTCGATAGCTCCAGCGCGAGCCACCCCAGCGCCATCGACTGCATCCAGGTCCCGATCAATGAGACGGTCTGTCCCACCCAGAAGCGACGGAAGTTCGCGTGGGTGAGGAGGACCCGAAACGGGTTGACCGAACGACTGGGCGTCGACACTCGAACAAAGTATGTGGTCTGCACCTCTGAAGGGATCGCCGGACCGGCCTCACGTGTTGTATGCTGGAAGGGGTGCCGGCCTCCGGACCGGCGCCATGCGAGTCTGTGCTCAGCCTGTGCGAGGTGGTCATGCGGTTTCACACGTACACCAAGTTCTCTCCCGAGGCGGCGGACGCCGTCGACCTCGGATCGCTGCTCGAGCAGATGTCGGACTTCCTGCTGCAGTCGGGCTTCGCCGGTGGACAGCAATACCACCCGTACTGGGGAGAGACGGGTGAGGACGGAGACCGCTCGCTCGATGCGCTGAAGCAGGCCATCCTCCAGGCGCTGATCGATAGCGGCCAGTTCACGCCGGAGATGCTCAATGCGCTGCGTGGGGACGACGATGCCGACGCGCAGGCGTCGCTGGCGACGCTGCTCGACGAGATCGTCAAGCGCCTCATGGATCAGGGCTACCTGAACGTCGAGCATCCCCCCGAAGTCCCCGACTCGCATTCGCCGGTGGAGGGACCCGGCGGGCTCGCGCGTGCCGCCTCGCGCGACGTGAACTTTCACCTGACGGACAAGGGGATCGACTTCCTGGGCTACAAGTCGTTGCGCAACATCCTCGGCTCGATCGGCAAGTCGTCGTTCGGGAGCCACGACACGCCCTACCTCGCCACGGGGATCGAGGCCGACGCGTCCAGCAAGCCGTACGAGTTCGGCGACACGCTGAACCTGGACGTGAATGAGACGCTGAAGAACGCGCTGGTACGCACCGGATCGTTGGACTCCCCGCTCGACATCGACTACCCCGACCTCATGGTGCGGCAGGCGGAGTATCGCTCGTCCTGTGCAACCGTGCTGATGCTGGACTGCTCGCACTCGATGATCCTCTACGGCGAAGATCGGTTCACCCCCGCCAAGAAGGTCGCCCTCGCCCTCACCCACCTGATTCGCACCCAGTTCCCCGGCGACACGATCCGCGTCGTGCTCTTCCACGATTCCGCGGAGGAGATCCCGATCGCGACACTGGCACACGCGCAGGTGGGACCGTACCACACCAACACGGCCGAAGGCCTGAAGCTCGCGCGCCGTATCCTCATGTCACAGAAGAAGGACATGCGGCAGATCGTCATGATCACCGACGGCAAGCCGAGCGCGCTGACGATGCCTAACGGGGCAATTTACAAGAATTCCATGGGACTCGACGCCTACGTCATCCAGGAAACGATCCGGGAGGTGGCGAATTGCCGGCGGTCGGGCATCTCGATCAACACCTTCATGCTGGCTCGCGACCGCGCGCTCGTCGAGTTCGTGAAGCACGTCTCCGCGATCTGTCGCGGGAAGGCGTACTTCACCAACACCATGACGCTCGGGCAGTACATCCTCATGGATTTCCTGCGGAAGAAGACCCGAAAAGTGTCCTGACCGACCAACACTCCCCTTGCGCACGAGAACGAGCCAGTCTAGACTCGTTCTCACAACTGAAGCTCGTGGCGATTTAAGGCAACTTGCGGCCACGTAAAACAACTCGCTAAAAGCCACTCGTTCGAGGGCTTTGCCGTCGGGCCTTTTTTGTGCCCGGCTGTGAAGCGCCCGCGAGTGGGGGAGACAGAGTATCCATGGCATTTCCCGTCCTCCGCGTCGGGCTCATCGGCAGCGGCACCGTCGGCACGGCATTCGCCGCCGCCATCGCCGCGAACCACGAACGCCTGACCCAGCGACTCGGCGCGCGTGTTCGACTCACCCAGGTCGCCGTACGCGACGTGGATCGACACCGCGCCTCGTACCCATCCCTCCGCGTGCACGACGACGCCGCGGCCCTCGCGAACGATGCCTCGATCGACGTCGTCGTCGAGGCCAGCGGCTCACGCGACGCCGCCCCCTGGCTCCGCGCAGCCATCGCCCGCGGCGCCGCCGTCGTCTCTGCGAACAAACTCGCGATTGCGACCGACCGCCCCTTGCTCGAGGCCATCGCCGCACGGCATCCCCTCTTTCACTGCGAAGCCGCCGTCGCCGCCGCGCTCCCCATCGTGCGCGCGCTGCGCGACTCGCTCGATGGCGAGGAGATCCACGACCTGCGCGGGGTACTCAACGGCACGACGACCTTCGTGCTCACACAGATCGAGCGCGGCGCCCGCTTTCAGGACGCGCTCCAGTCGGCGCGGGAGCTCGGTTACGCTGAAGCGGATGCCTCCTCCGACCTGAGCGGCGCCGACGCCGCGGCCAAGCTTGCCATCCTCGCCACGCTGGCCTGGCGACGTCCCGTCACCCTGCACGATGTGCCGACACGAGGGATCGACGGCAACATCGTGGACGTCGTGCGCGTCGCGCGCGAACATGGCGCCCGCGTGCGCCTCGTGGCCGAAGCATGGGAGGAGGACGGATTGCACCTGCGCGTCGAACCCAAGATCCTGGCGGCGACTGACGTGCTGGCACGCGCGGAGGATGTCGTGAACGTCGTCGAGGTACACAGCGCGTTGGCGGGACCGCTCGTGTGGTATGGCGCCGGCGCCGGTGGCGGGCGAACCGCCTCGGCGCTGCTCGGCGACCTGCTCGCCGCGGCGCGCGCCCTTCAGGGCACCGCAACCGGGAGGATCGCCGCATGACCGCGACCCTTCTCCCCGACGCCGGGAGCACGCACCCGCTCGCTCCCCTCCCGCTCGCGTGCGTCGCCTGTGGCCAGGACGTGGGTGCGACGCCGCAGGCGATCTGCCCCAATTGCCTCGGCCCGCTCGAGCCAGTCTACGACCCAAGCCGCGCGTTGCCGTCGCGCGCTGACATCGAGGCTCGGCCGCGCACGCTCTGGCGCTATCGCGAATGGCTCCCGTTCCAGGGTGAGGCAATCCACGCGACCGACGTGGGTTGGACGCCGCTCGTCGATGCCCCCGCCCTCGCCCGACGCATCGGCGTGGCGCGCGTCTGGCTCAAGCTCGACGCCCACTCCTTTCCCTCGCTCTCCTTCAAGGACCGGGTCGTCGCGACCGCGATCAACGCCGCCGAGGCGTTCGGCCTCGAGACCATCGGTTGCGCGTCGACCGGCAACCTGGCAAATGCCGTTGCCGCGGCCGCCGCCCGCGCCGGCAAGCCAGCCTGGATCTTCGTGCCGTACGACCTCGAACTCGGCAAGCTGGTGGCCACGTCGGTTTTTTCGCCGCGCCTCGTTCGCGTGCGCGGTACGTACGACGACGTCAACCGGCTGTGCGCACAGGTCGCGGATCGATTCGGCTGGGGGATCGTGAACGTGAACTTGCGCGCGTACTACGGCGAAGGAAGCAAGACGATGGCTTTCGAAATCGCCGAGCAGCTGGGATGGCGGTTGCCCACCGCCGTCGTGACGCCGATGGCTGGTGGCTCACTCGTGACCAAGCTGCGCAAGGGATTCACCGAGGCGCGCGACGCCGGACTCGTGTCCGGCGAACTGCCGCGCCAATACGGTGCCCAAGCTGAGGGCTGCGCCCCGATCGTCCGACTCGCCGAGCGTGGCGACGACGTGCTCGTCCCGGAGATTCCGCAGACCATCGCGCGCTCGCTGGCGATCGGAAATCCGGCGGACGGTCGCTACGCGAGCCGCATCCTGCGCGGCAGCGGTGGAGCGGGTCAGTCGGTGAGCGATGCGGAACTCGTCGCCGCCATTCGCCTGCTCGCCGAGAGCACCGGGATTTTTGCGGAGACGGCGGGAGGGGTCACCCTTGCCGCCACGCTCAAGCTTGCCGAACGCGGCCACTTCCGCGCGCGCGACGAGCTGGTCATCTGTCTCACCGGCCACGGGCTCAAGACCGTCGAAGCCGTGCAGGACAGCGTGCTCGACGCCCCGGTTATCGCCCCGAAAATGCGTGAAGTCGCCGCCCTGATTTCCAGCAGCGCCTCCTGACACTCCCGTCTCCCGTCTCCCGTCTCCCGTCTCTCTTCTCATGCCGACCTTCCATCTCCCCTCCGTCCTTTCCGCCCACATCGGCGGCACCCGCGCCGTCGAGACCAGTGGCGCGACCGTCGAGCAGGCCATCGACCGGCTCGTGGATCAGTACCCTCAGCTCGCGCCGCGACTTCGCGACGCCTCCGGGGCCCCCTACCCCTTCGTCACCTTCTATCTTAACGATGAAGATGTTCGCCTCGTGGGGGGCTTCGGCGTCGCCGTTTCCGATGACGACGAAGTCACCATCGTTCCGGCCGTCGCAGGAGGCTGAACTATGTCCACGACCCTCGACTCGATCGACGAGACCACGTCCACGACTGCGCTCCCCGAACTCACGCGCGCCGAGGTGGAGCGCTACTCGCGCCATCTCCTCCTCCCCGAAGTCGGGATGGACGGGCAGCGGAAGCTGAAAGCGGCCCGCGTGCTCCTGGTCGGCGCCGGGGGACTCGGTTCGCCGGCAGCCCTGTATCTCGCCGCCGCCGGTGTAGGCACGTTAGGCATCGTCGACTTCGACACGGTCGACGTCACTAACCTGCATCGCCAGCTGCTGCACGGGACGAGTGACATCGGGCGGAGCAAGCTCGACTCGGCGATCGACCGGTTGCGCGAGGTCAATCCGCATGTAAAGGTGGAACCGCACGAGGTGCGGCTCACCTCCGCCAACGCGCTGGACCTCATCGGGGCTTACGACCTCGTGGTCGACGGGACCGACAACTTCCAGACCCGCTATCTGGTCAACGACGCGTGCGTACTGACGGGGCGCGCCAACGTCTATGGTTCGATCTTCCGCTTCGATGGGCAGGTTTCGGTCTTCTGCACGCCGGATGGCCCGTGTTACCGCTGCGTCTATCGCGAACCACCGCCCGCCGGCATGGTGCCCAGCTGCGCCGAAGGCGGCGTGCTGGGCATCCTGCCCGGCCTCGTGGGTACATTGCAGGCGACGGAGGCGATCAAGTTGATCCTCGGGATCGGGGAACCGTTGATCGGCCGCTTCACCCTCATCGACGCGCTCAGCGCGCGCTGGCGCTCGGTGAATATCCGCCGCGACCCGACATGCCCGGCCTGCGGCACTCGTGAGCTGCAATCGCTCATCGACTATGATGCGTTCTGTGGCATTCCGACCACCCCTGCAGTGGAGACGTCCGTGCTGGAGATCACTCCGACCGAACTCGCCGAGCGGTTGCGCCGCGGCGACGATTTTGACCTGATCGACGTGCGGGAGCCGCACGAACTGGCAATCGCCAGCATTCCCGGCGCGCGCCTCGTCCCGCTCGCCGCATTCGCCGCGGAGATACCGTCGCTCGACCAGGGGCGGGACATCGTGGTCCTGTGCCGGAGTGGCGCGCGCAGCGCCACTGCTGTCCGCCAGCTGCAGGCCGCAGGGTTCACTCAGGCGTATAACGTGGTGGGCGGCATCCTTCGCTGGTCCGACGACGTCGACCCGACGGTCGTGAAGTACTGACCTCGCCTCGTCGGACGGCCGTCGCCAGCTCGGCGCTCCGCGCAACGCCCCCCTTCCCGTCGCTTGGCCGGCAGGCGGGGAGCGGCTAGCTTGTCGGCACGATGCCGCCGCATGTCCGCGCGCCCTTCCGGTCCCCCGTCCGCAGTTCGTTAGGCGCATGAGCGCCGCACGCCAGGGCACCCCATCGCGCCCGAGTCGACGGGCGCAGCGCCTCCCCGAGCCGGAGGTCGCGCGCACCTTTTCCCGCCGGTTGCGGACGTGGTTCCGCGCCCATGGGCGAGACCTTCCGTGGCGACGCACGCGCGATCCGTATCACATCCTGGTCTCGGAGTTGATGCTCCAGCAGACGCAGGTCGCGCGCGTCGTCG